>PMIV01000200.1 GCA_003158355.1 Anaerolineaceae bacterium | reverse complement strand
GCGGACTTCTTCCAGAGGATGCGAAAGCATCTTTACAAGGGCATGTTCAAGAGCCCGGGCATTGATAGTCACGCCAACGTTGGCCAGCACAGCCATTGGCAGCAGAAAACGGCAGTTATCGATGGTCAGTGCGCGAATGCGGCGTTCCCAGGTGGACTGGGGTTCGTCAGGAGCAGGTGGATTGTCTTTTGCGAGCTGTTCTGAAACAGCCGGGATCAAAGCTTGATACGTATCCAACAAGCTATGGCATGTTTGAATGTACTCCGGTAGTAAAAGAGAAGATTCTAATTCATTGGGGGTATAAAACGCATTGGCGTCCCAGGTCTGGTAACGGGTAGATTTTTCAGTATAGGAAGCCAAGCGATTGGATTCAAGGCATTCACAGGCCAGACGTGAGATATTTTCTACGGCAACATGTAAGACTGCATGTTCTGCGACCGAAGAATGGCCATAACCAACGACCCATTTGTCGTTAAATTGCGCACTCTTTGCTTCATTCAATTCTGAAGCAATTTGTAAGAAAGATTCTGGTGAGCGAGAAGTTTTGGCAAATGCGACAGCAATGGTCTCCGGCGAATAATTTTGCGGGTCTAACAGATAAACCTGACGCTTATTCTCCATTACTCAATATCTCCCTGGCCTCTTTGATATCCCGGTTTACCTGCTCGATGAGGGCAGCAGGGCTTTCAAACGTTTGTTCCGGGCGTAAATATTCAAGCAGTTCTATTTTTAGATTTTTACCATACAGATCTTCTTTTAGGTCGAGCAAATGAGGTTCCACACGAGGAGAATCCAGTGGGTTCTTAAAGGTTGGGCGGACACCAATATTGGTTACAGCCATGTAGGTTTTACCGCCTACCTGTCCACGAGAAGCATATACTCCCCGTATAGGTAAAAGACGCTCTGGAGCGATTTCAAGATTGGCAGTAGGGAATCCCAACTGGTTTCCTCGGTGTTCTCCGTGGATCACTTTTCCTTCCAGAGAATATGGACGGCCTAACATGGCATTGGCCTGTTTGAGCTGCCCTTCTTGCAGTAGATTGCGAATAAAACTGGAAGAGATGACATCACCATCAATTTTCACTGGATGCACAACTTCCACTTTGTAATTCAAATATTTTCCAAATTGTTGAAGGGAATCGAGGTCACCTGTACGATCCCGGCCAAGAGCAAAATTAAAACCGATCAATAAATGGGATAATCCCAAATGGTCTCTGAGCTGCTGCATAAAGTTCAACGCGGTCAGATTGGCAAGTTCAGCATTGAACTGGAGAGTGACAACTTCATCGACACCGAGGCTGCGTAGAAGCGCTTCGCGTTCTTCAGGCGCAGTAAGTGTGTACCCCTGCGCTACTCTCCCAAAGAAAATGGCTGGATGCGGGTGAAAGGTGATCACTACAGCCGGTGAGTTATCGCGATGGGCTTGTTCGACCAAATGACGCACTAATTGCTGGTGGCCGCGGTGGACGCCATCAAAGGCTCCTACTGTGACCCAGGATTTGTCTATTTTTAGTTGGTTGAAATCTGCGATTTCCGACATAAGTTAATTATATTGAAATTCTGAATTATATAGTTCCCCCTCGCAACAGCGAGGGGGAAAAAGTGCTAAGAAAAGAAAACTTTCTTTGGCTGCCACTCGTTGGTGGCTTCGTTAAGTTCCAGAAGCGCAACCAGTTCTCCCTGTTCGCTGATACCGCGAGCTTTTTTACCCAGAGACGCGTCCGCTGGAACTCGATTTCCATGCCGAACAGCTTCCAATTGTTCATTATTGAGTTCGATTGCCGGCCAATCAGAAAGTGCCTCTGCTGCGGGAATCAAATATTGGTACCAGGAACCATCTACAAAGGCTTCGTTTAATTTACGCAGCGGAACAGCATCGCGCAGAGTAAATTTTCCACTTTTAGTCCGGCGCAAGCCGGTAAGCGTGGCACCGCAGCCCAATCTTTCGCCCAGGTCGTTCGCCAATGAGCGCACGTAGGTGCCGGAAGAACAGAAAATGTCTATCACCACCTCTGGCGGTGCCCATTCGAGAAGTTCCAGAGAATAAACGCTGATGATGCGTGGGGCCAGGTCAACTTCTTCGCCTTCGCGGGCCATTTCGTAGGCTTTACGTCCCTGTACTTTGACGGCAGAATAGGGCGGGGGAACTTGCTCAATGTCACCGATAAACGTCATTAACTCTTTTTCAAATTGCTCTTCTGTAACCGTAACGGGTGTGGTGGAAGTTTGCTTTCCATCTTCATCGTAAGTGTCTGTAGTTTTGCCAAGGGTAATGACTGCCTGATAGCGTTTATCTGAGGCAGAAACATATTCACTCAGACGAACTGCCGGACCGACCAGAACGATGAGAACTCCCGAGGCGCGAGGGTCCAGGGTTCCGGTGTGACCTGCACGGCGAATATTTGTACCTTTGCGAATAACTTGAACAACGTCATGCGAAGTCATTCCTACTGGCTTGTCGATCACCAGCACCCCCGATATGGCATTTTTCATATTGAAATTATCATCAAAAGTCATTTTATTCTCCGTTTATTATCTTTCCACCCATTTTAGGTGAATTTTAAGCGAGGGTTTTCCCTGCGCTAAATATTTCGTTCTTATTGTTTATTTTAATCTGTTCGAGGAAAATTCGGGTAGCATTTAGTACAAGGTTTTGGACTTCATCAAGGGAACCATTAATCTCTGCTCCTGATGCGGCGGGATGTCCTCCGCCCCCGAAGGAGGTGGCCAACCTGGAAATATCCAAACCAGCACGAGCACGCCAGCTTACCTTAACCAGGGTTGCTTTTTGTTCAACAAAAAGTACCACAATATCCAGGGGATTGATACTGGAAAGGACGTTGATCAAATCAGCATCATCATTCCCCAGATATCCCGAATCTTTGCGGTCTTGTAGGGTAAGTGATGTCCAAACCAGGGTACCCTCGTGCTGCATTCGAGAAAGGGCGAACCCCCAGTAACGGGTGGCTTCATAACTGCGGTTTAGCAGGGCTTTGTTATATAACTCTGTGATGTTAGCGCCGCGTTCCATCAGGTTCGCTGCGAGACGCAAAGATTTTGCGGTTGTGTTAGAAGTGCGAAAGCCTATCGAATCGCTGAGAATACCTGTTAACAGCGCACGGGCAATTTCCTGGTTGATGTGCATTCCCCAGACAGGGATTTTTTCAGCCAGAATGGCTGACGTTGCAACTGCTTCTGGAATGACGTAATTCAATTCGGCAAAATTTTCATTGGTGATGTGGTGATCAACGGCTAAGCCAATGGTTTTTCCTTCCATGACTCCACCTGTGCGTTTTAGATCTGAGCAATCCAAAACAATATATAGATCGCAATCGCCTTCAAAGGCCTTCTTAATGAGATCACTGCCTTCCAAATGGCGGAAAGTTTGAGATAAACCATCTCTTAACACCATTTGTACGTCTTTGCCGATACCAATAAGAGCAAGGCCAAAACCCAGTAATGAGCCAATTGCATCACCATCAGGACGAATGTGGGTAGTGATCCCGATCCGCTGTGCCTGTTTGATTCTATTTTGTATTTTCTCGTCTAACATACAACCAACAATCTCTATTTTTTATTTTCAGTCCGGATGGATGCCAATAATTGTTCAATATGGTCTGCTCGTTCTGGGGTAACATCCCAATGAAACCGCAGCCGTGGAAATGCGCGTAATTCTACCCGTTCAGACAGCATTTTGCGTAAGAACCCCGAAGCATTTTCCAGAGCTTGAAGAACTTCTTTTGAGCGGGTGATTCCTTCAATAGCAGAAACATATATTTCTGCATAGGATAATTCACGGTCTACTTTGACCTCTGTGATCGAAATGCCATCCAAACGAGGGTCATGGATTTCCCCTTTGACCAGCATTTCGGAAAGCTCCTGGCGAATTCGATCATCAATACGTTTTAACCTCAAGGATGAGGGCATGGTTTACTCCGTTCCTGTCCACAGTGAATGGTTATTTAGCTGTTTTTTCCAGGGTAAAGCATTCGAGAAGATCACCTTCTGCAATTTCATTATACCCTTTTAGCTGAATGCCACAATCGAACCCCTGGCGGACTTCTTTTACATCATCTTTTTCGTGTTTGAGTGAGGAAACATCACCTTCGAAGACTTTTGTTCCATTGCGAGTGACGCGAATCTTGCCATTGCGGCGTAATTCGCCTTCGGTCACGCGGCAACCGGCAATCGTCCCGACTTTATTGATCTTGAAGATTGCTCTCACGGTTGCTTTACCAATATGAACTTCTTTCAACTCTGGTTCGAGCATGCCTTTGAGTGCTTTTTCAATATCTTCCGTCATGCGGTAAATAATGTCGTACAAACGTACTGAAACACCTTCGTTATCGGCAAGATGCTGCGCGGCGCTGTCGGCCTGGACGTTGAAACCAATAACAATGGCTTTTGATGCGGCAGCCAGCATGATGTCATTTTCAGTGATGTTTCCGGTCTCAGCCTGGAGAATGTTGATCTTAATCTCACCTTTGCTGAGATCATTCAGAGAATTTACAATAGGCTCCAGCGAACCTTGAACATCTGCTTTGATGATCAAAGCAAGTTCGCGGACTTCACCAGCCTGGAATTTTTCGAATAACTCTTCCAAAGTTGCTTTGGGGGCAGCAATGGCATTCTCTGCTTTTAAGGTCTTTTTAGCATCGATTATGACGCGGGCTTCACGTTCATTGGGAACAACCTGAAATACTTCACCGGCTGAGGGAACGTCGCCCAAACCAAGCACCTGAACAGGGGT
>PMIV01000154.1 GCA_003158355.1 Anaerolineaceae bacterium | reverse complement strand
CTATCACAATGGAATGGATATCCTATCACTGGCAGCTCTTTTCTTGCACCTTTCGACCTCTTTCGAAAATATTCAAAATGCGGATCAATTTAATCCAATCGATTATTATTCACTGGGCCAGCTTTATTTTGATCTGGGCTTTAAAGAATTATCACAAAACATCTTTATTGAGTGTGACCGTCTGGGATTGCTGCCCACCCACCTAAAATTGAGTCTTTACCAAAGGCTGGGAGAGATTTATAAAAGCCAACAAAAATATGATGCTGCCGTTGTTTTCTGGCAAAAAGCAGTCGCGCTTGAAGATATCCAGTGCTGTGTCGAGATCGCCAAATACCAGGAGCATTCGGTTTGTGATTACAGCGCAGCACTGACCTGGACGGAAACAGCGATCACATTTTTGTCCAAAAAAGGGTATCATTCATATCAGAACCGCAAACTTGCCAAAGAATTGATCAAAAGGAAAGACCGTCTTTCACAGAAAATAGAAAGGAAAAACGGCAATGTTCCAGAGAAAACTTGATGATAATGTAGTATATGTAGCAAACGGCACGCTGGATGGCGAGTCCGTTAAAATATTATTGGAATCTTTCGGCATTCCGGCGTATACCAATCAGCAGTCCGCAGGCATGACCTACGGCCTTACTGTGGGTCCCCTGGGTGAAGTGGATATTATGGTGCCTGATAAATACCTTGAACAGGCAAAAAAAGTGATTTCCGACATGGAAAATGGGTTGCTGGAACTTCCAGACAATTCTGATCCGGGAATTTCCGAAAACGACCCCGACGAAAACTGAACAAACCGGTTAATTGGTCTCGTTTGGTTTTAATCTCTCATAATCTTCTGGCGTATCCAAATCGGCTAGAATATTGGATTTTTTAACCAGATAATATTCAACATCGCCTTCATGGTTTTGAATAAAAGTCTTCATTGTATCTGGACTTTTTATGCCTTTTATTTCTGGGAAGAATATAGTAGGTACCAACCAGGGATGTCCGCGCCGCATTGAATAGCTGGGAATGATCAATTTATCCGGGAATTCATCGCTTTTTCCCATAATCCCGATCAAATCAATTGGATGAATATCAGGCTGATCTCCAAGTGCCACAAAAACACCATCACAACTCGATGAAATTTTCCTCAACCCTGTTTTTAAAGAGAGTGCCATTTCTCCATTGGCAAAATCAGGATTAAATACGGCCTCCACATCGTATTTTTTCACCTCTTCCTCCACCAGTTCTCGATACCCCCCTGTAACCACCACTATATGCTTAATGCCAGCACTTTGAAAGCTGCTGATTATTGTTCCGATCACTGTCTTTTTTTCCCAGGGTAGCACAATTTTGGAACGTGCCATCCGTTTTGATTGGCCGGCTGCTAAAATAATGCAGGCATAATTCCTATGCGAATTTGATTCATTATTCAAATAAACCTCTCCATCTATTGATCCACTGATGTGCAACATTGACTTCCATTAATTTCTGACCTGGTCCAAAAGGGTTCTAATTCCTGTAAAGTGAAAATCAGGATAGTAGTAATTATAAGAGACAGCGCTGAAAACAATGCTGTCTCTTATATAGGTTTTTAAGGATATTTTTAATTTCGAATCTATTTTTTTGCCGAGTCGATGGCATTGCTCACTCTTTCGGCTGTAAGCGGGAATTCATCAAATCTGATTCCCAGAGCGTCATAGATTGAAGAGGTAACTGCCGGAACAAAAGGAAGATAGGGCATTTCACCCATTCCTCTGGCGCCAAAAGGTCCTATCGGATCGGGAATTTCAAGAATAATCGATTCAACCTTATCTGGAACGTCCAAAACAGTCGGGATCAGGTAAGTAGAGAATTTGCTGGTAAAGGTGTGACCGTTTTTCTGGATAAAGTTTTCCAAAAGCGCATAACCGGTAGATTGCACGACAGCGCCCTCAATTTGACCTTCCACTTGTTGTCTGTTTATGGCAGTACCCACATCGTTGACACAAATCACCTTGGATAAACGAATTTCACCTGTTTCGATATCAATTTCAGATTCAACGGCTTCGGCTACATAACCATAAGCAAAGTTAGGTTCACTTCTGCCGGTTTCAGGGTCATAAGGAGTTGTTTTTGGAGGCCAATATTGGTAAGTAGCAATGGCTGGTCTCTCTTCGTTGTTCCATTTTTTCAGAGCTTCTGCAGCGGCTCCTCTGATAGCGTTTCCGCCCATGAAGGTCATCCGTGAAGCACTGACGCTTCCAGAATTGAGGGTCTCGGCAGTATCCGACGCGATCAGTTGAATCTTCTCTGGGGAAACGTTCAATGCTTTCGCTGCCATGATCACAAATGCGGTGTGTGACCCCTGTCCAACTTCAGCTCCAGCGTGACGCAAGACCACTTTTTCGATCTCAGAAGCGCCGTATAGTTCAATCACAGCCCAACAGTTTTCTGGCGCTCCAAAAGAAAAACCAACATTTTTGTAACCGCAGGCAAACCCCAATCCGTGCGCCAGATTTCCAGATCGTGAGTTAGTCCCTTTCGGTTTCTGCCAGCCAGCTTCAGTGCTGTGGGTCCAGCCGGCTTCTTGAGCACAAGTTTCTACTACTTCCTTAATGGTGACACCCTTTGGCAGCGGTGTCCCTACCGAAAGCAGGTCCCCTTCTCCTATTAAATTTCTTANNGAAAAAGCTGCCTGTGGTCCGCCGAAACCTCTAAAGGCTCCGTTGGGAATATTATTTGTATAAATTGCCCGTGAATCAACCCTTACATTTGGGATCTTATAGGGCCCTGTGCATAACAAAGTGGCGTTGCCCAGGACTTTTCCAGAGGTGTAAACATAGGCGCCGCCATCTGCGTAAATATCCACATCAGCAGCGACGATCTTTCCCTCTTTGGTGGCTCCCCAACGAGAATGAATATGATAAGGATGACGTTTATGATGCCCAATGATGGATTCTTCGCGGCTCCAGATGATCTTAACCGGGCGGTTGATCCCCATCTCCCTCAATTTGTAGACAGCCAACCCTAAAATAATTTGCACAGACATATCTTCGCGACCGCCAAAAGCACCGCCGATGGCTGGATAGATCACTCGGACCTGGTCTTTTTCAAGATTGAGTGAATGCGCAATTTGTTCCTGGTCTTCGTGCGCCCACTGCCCACCCACAACGACTGTGACTCGACCAGATTCATCATAGTATGAAATACCCGCTTCAGGTTGTAAAAAAGCGTGTTCCTGAACTGGAGTATGGTAATCTCCCTCGATAATCACATCTGCCTGTTTAAAACCTTCCTCCATATTCCCTTTTCGGATTCGAAAATGTACAAATTCATTTGGACCCCGATCAGGATGAATAAGGACTGAGTCTGCTTTCATGGCTTCATGTACGTCAGTAACAACTGGCAAATCTTCATAATCCACTTTAATTAATTTTCGTGCATGATTAGCTATATCTTCGGTTTCTGCAATCACCAACGCGACATTATCGCCTTCAAAACGAACATGGTCAGCATCGGTTTTTTTCGAACCCAATCCACATAATACTGGTTGGTCAGTGACACCTAATCCATATTCGTTATTGGGAACATCTTTTGCAGTAAGTATCGTTACAACCCCTTGAAGCGATAAAGCTTCTTCCAGATGAATGGCTTTGATTATCGCATGTGGTCTACCGGCAAAAAGTACTTTCATATAAAGCTGACCTGGAAGATTGTAATCTCCCGGGTAAAGTGCTTTTCCACTTACTTTTGCATAAGCATCAATGCGGCTGATAGTAGATTGTGTTTTTTCCATTCAGTCTTACTCCAATGACGTTATTTGCGATTTACTTGATCCAAAGGAACATCATAAGGGCCATAACGGCTTGGACCAAAAAACCTGTTGACCAAAACCGTGATCACCAGGAGAATAATGTAAAGGCAGAAAACAAAAATTGCCGTATAAAATAATTTGACCAACAAAAATGGGTCAGGTAGATTGTTTACCATCAACTGCTGCGGAATTGTTACCCAGGGATAGCTGCTCTTATTCTTTATAAAGTAATCTGCAGCAACATAAGATACTACTGGAATGACAATCAATAGAATGCAGCCAATTCCCCGCCAAACCGGGTGAATTGGAGTTTTTTCTGGTCTTTCTTTTTTGGTGGAATTGTACATTGAATATTTTGTCATTTCGTTATCCCCTTAACCTTCTTCAACCACAGATTCAATCGCTTTGACAATTTTATAATAACCGGTACAACGACAAAGGTTTCCGGTGATCGCCATTTTTATTTCGTCGGTATTTGGTTTTGATTTTTCTTCAAACAGTTTCACGGCAGACATAACAAAACCAGGTGTACAAAATCCGCATTGAACCGCGCCTTCTTGGATAAATGCAGTTTGAACCGGATGCAATTTTTCACCATTAGATAATCCCTCAATGGTGATGATCTCTGCACCATCAGCGCGCGAAGCCGGGACCAGGCAGCTCATCACAGCCACACCATCCAAAAATACCGTACAGGCGCCACATTCACCTTCGCCGCAGCCTTCTTTGCTGCCGGTTAAACCTACATCTTCGCGAATCATCTGAAGCAGACTTTTACCGGTTTTAACAAAAACAGTAACTTTCTTTCCATTGATTGTTGTTTCAATCGGCGTTTTTTCGTCGATAATTCTGGTTTTCTTTTGCTGATTTCCCTGGTTGGGTGAGCTTTTTCCCCAAAGTAAAACTGGATGTTCGGGAACTTCAGTTGTTTTATCCTCAAAAATCTCATTTAATCCTCTTTTTATCAGGATCGAACTGATCTTTTTGCGATAATCTGCCGAACTACGAATATCACTGATGGGTGAAGCATCTTCTGACGCTAAAAGCCCTGCTTTGGCAATTACTTCTTCGCAAAGCTCTTTGTTGAGCAGATATTCTTCCGCCTTTTTTGCATGAATAATCACCGGAGCTACCGCACCAAGTGTGATGTTTGCCTTCTCAACAAGGTTTTGTTTCATTGTCAAAATAATAGAAGCATTTACCAGAGAGATTGCCTGTGCTTTACGCAGAGCATATTTTTTATAGGTGCTTCTTTGGTTTTCGTTCAACCCTTTAAAGNNAAATTCCCCATGACCGTGCCGCGATTACGAATTTGCGGTGATCCAACCCCATAACAGGACTGCACCAACAATGGGGCATATTGACGCAATAAATCTGAGCCGACAACATGATTATGAGTCACCATTGGCCCGATATGGATCGTTCCGTCCGAATCACGTTTAATCGAATCAAGCCCGGGAATTCTGGAGATATCGATCAGTTTTTCGCTGCTGGAATACAGCTCTTTTTCAAGTTCCAGAACTAAATCAGTACCTCCGGCGATTATTTTGGCACAACCATTATTTTCAGATAAGGTTTTTAGGGCATCTTCGATGCTTGTGCAGGAAATATATTTATTTAACATTGTATGAATCCTTATCGTTCAGACATACTCATTCCATCAGACTTATTGGCAACCATCATTATTTCAGCCAAAATGGAAATTGCAATTTCTTCGGGTGTCTCAGCGCGTAATTCCAACCCTATGGGTGAATGTACTTTAGCAAACGCCGCGGTGTAATCTTTCTTTTTATTAATTTCTTTCTTCGTATGTTCCAGGCGTCGTTTGGAACCAATGATGCCAATATAACCCGGATTGGTCCCAAGAATACTTGGCAACCCGACAATATCCACATCTGAACCGCGCGTAGTAATAACAAAATAAGTGTAAGGAGTAACTTTTATATGTTTTGTAATTTCAGCCATCGGGCAGATTAAAAACTCATCGGCTCCGGGCATATATTCAGGAGTACAAATTTCAGCACGGTCATCAGAAACCACAATCCGATAGCCCAGCCATTTGGCTAAAAAGACGATCTGTCGGCCAACGTGCCCGGCACCGACAACCACAATCGTTAACTTCGGAATGATCGGTTCCACATAAACCTCCACTTGCCCGCCGCAAATTCCAGGGTCACCAGTAGCAGGATCAACCAATTTGTAGTTAAGTACTTTGGTGCGCCGTTTTTCCAATGCATCCAAAGCTTCAGCAATCACTCTGTTTTCAATTTCCCCCCCGCCAACAGTTCCCTCGATGTGTCCATCCGGGAAAACCAGCATCTTACTGCCTTCATGTCTGGGGGTGGATCCTTTAGAGTCAACGATCGTGCAAAAAACCGCAGGCTCGCCATTATTTTCAAGTTCAGCTATTTTTTGAAAGATCGACATCATACCTCCAATAATCCAAGAACTACCGGTAATAACTGCTTCTTTCTGGAAACGACCCCTTCCGCCAGGCGGGTATTATCACTGAGAGGCTGGTATGGGAGTTCATCCATGACCGCTGGAGGGTTCGAAAGCAACAAACGGCTCGACCCCCTAACGACATCGGTCACCATAAGCATTGCAAAATCTACATTGGCAGATTTTCGTAGATCATCCAGGGCCAAATTCAAAGGTTCTACGTGGCCGTTTACTTCGTTTAGCGAACTCACTTCAACCTGTGCAATGGCAAAATGAAGATTTCCTACCGAGTAAACCTTCATATCGCCTGTGACAACTTCTTTAGGAGTGCGGGTTGCCAGTCCGGCACTGGCTGATAACACCTTAATCCCAAATGATTCCCTTGTTTCAGTTTCTAAAGCGCTTCCGCGTACGAACGCCCAACGTGAGAGGCGTTCCGCAGCCAATAAATCTCGAGGTGTTGTAGTTGGAGAGGTTAAGTTCAAAGTATCACTCAACAACCCGGCCAGCATTACTCCCGCTATCTTCCAGGGTGCACTCAGGCCAGCTTCTTCGATCTTCTCTGAAACCAAAGTACTGGTACTCCCCACAATATCGACTGACATTTTAATTGGAATATGTGTGGATGGATTTCCTAAGCGATGGTGATCTAATATTTCAATTAACTCAGCCTCTTCGGCTGAGCCAATGGATTGCTGAGTTTCATTATGGTCCACCATGATGATCTTCAACCGCGGCGGGTTGAGTAGATCTCTTTGCCTGCAAATTCCAACATAACGGCCGGCTTCATCAACCACCCAGAATTCATCCCCTTCTTCGCGTAATAAACGCTGCAAGACATCCTTAATTTTTGCATTGGCCTGGAACTTTAATACCTGAGTGTTCGCAGCCTGATCACACGGAAGGTTTAATATCTCTGTGATCGTCAAATTTTTCCGATCGGGTTTAACTCCCACTTGTTGGCTTAAGAAGGAAAACAGACTTCGCCCAGTGATCAATCCATAAGGAGTACCATCCTGATTGATCACAGGAGCAATCCCATTTGTCCGGCTGGCAATCACCCATGCATCTGAAAGAGGTTGTTCCGGGAATGTTGTATCCAACCTACGCATGACAGATTCAAACCTTGGAGAGGCATCCGTGATCAGTACTGGTGGCTCAAGGTTGAGAGTTTTTAATACCCAGGCAGCCTGAGCATTAAGTGCTCCCGCCCTGGCAGCCAAAGCTTCAAGACCATCTCTTTCCCTTAAAAGCCAGGAGTAAGAAATTGCAGCAGAAATTGAATCAGTATCAGGGTTAACGTGCCCAATAACATAGATTGGAGAAGCCATCACTTTATTTCACTCTCATTTCTTTTATTCCATTAAGTATTCGTTCCGGTGTAGCCGGGTTTTCATAGAGTTCTGCACCGCAGGCATCCAAAATGGCATTTCCAACTGCCGGCGCGACCCCATCCATCGGAATTTCAGCCACTGCTTTCGCTCCAAACGGATGAGTTGGTTCATAAGTCTCTACAAAAATAGTCTTCAATTCGGGCATTTCATCCGCTCGGAAAATGTGATAATCTACCAGATCTTTTTCTCGCGCCTGACCTTTATTATCATAAATCATTTCTTCACAAACTGCATATCCCAGTGCTTGAACCATTCCGCCTTCGATTTGTCCGGAAGCGGTAATTGGATTCACAATTTTTCCAGCATCGACAGCCATGACTAATTTATCCACTACCAACTTGCCAGTTTCAATATCCACGGTGACTTCTGCAAATTGTGCCGCAAAAGGAGGTGGTGAAGAAGGAGCCACATAGGAAGCCACTCCCATGATCTGCTCCTGATTATTATGGTGCAAAGAATTATAACCAATCTCTTGCAAAGTTACCTGTTTGCCATCATTGCATTTTGCGATTCGATCTTTAAGTGAGATCTCTTCTGGTGAGACGAGGTGCTCTTTAGTGGAAAGCATGTCTGCGGCGCGGATCTTGATCCGTTCAGCCACGATTCTGGCAGCTTTAGTCACTGCCGTACCGGAGATATATGTTGTGCTTGAAGCATAGGCACCTTTATCAAATGGTGTGAAATCGGTATCGGAAGAATAGACGATAATATCTTCAATTGGTACCCCGATCACTTCTCCAACCATTTGAGCCAGAATTGTGTCCGAACCAGTTCCAAGATCAGTTGCGCCAATAAGTAGGTTAAATGATCCATCTTCATTCATTTTCAGGGAGGCGCCGCCCATATCCAGATATGGGATTGCTGTCCCCTGCATCACCATGGCTACGCCAATTCCCTTACGCAAATAGGGCTTCCCAGGGATGGTATGCCAAATAGGGTTATCATATTTTTTCTGCCAATCGATAGCTTTGCTGCCTAAAAGGACGCATTGTTCAAGACCAACCGTATGAACTACTTCAGGACGTGGCTCACGTCCTTCGCTCCAAGAAGTACTAAAAGGCTGTAATTCCTCCGAGCGCAGAGCATTTTTCAATCGGAATTCAAGCGGGTCCAATCTCAGAGCCCGCACGATCTTTTCCATGTGCCGTTCAACCGCCCAGTATCCCTGCGGAACCCCATATCCGCGGAATGCTCCCGCTGGAGGAGTATTGGTGTAAACAATATCCGCATAAAAACGAATATTCGGTTTTTTACGATATTTGCCGTCACCCACATACAGAGCCATTGATTTTTGACCGGTATTGCCAGTAACCGTCAGGGCATGGCAGCCGTAAGCTCCGGTATCCGACAGTGCGTACATTTCATTGGCTGTGATCGTGCCATCCTTTTTTACACCCGTTTTCATATGGATCTTCATCGGATGGCGCGACCGCGAGGCAATGAATTCTTCTTCGCGGTCAAATTCCATGCGGATCGGTTTTCCGGTGGCAATGGTCAAATGAGCTGCAGCATCTTCGAGAAGTACTTCTTGTTTTCCGCCAAATCCGCCGCCTACCCTAGGTTTGATCACTCGAATTCGCTTGATGGGCAACCCCAGTACAGGAGCGAGGATTCTGCGCACATGGAAAGGCACCTGGGTACTGGTGCGGATGACCATGCGGTCATCTTCATCCCAGTAAGAGATAACTACGTGGGGTTCAATATGTGCCTGTTGTACCTTGGGCACACTGTAATCTCCTTCAAATATTAGATCTGCTTCCTTGAAACCTTGCTCTACATCACCCACATCAATGCGGATTTTTGCGGCAAGGTTTTTGGTTGCATCTGAATCGGCAAAATTCACATATTCCGGTTCGTCGTGCAGTCTCGGCGCATCCGAATCCATTGACTTTTTCGAGTCCAATAGAATGGGCAACTCTTCGTATTCCACCTTGATCTTTGCTAAAGCAGCGTTGGCATTTTCTTCTGATTCTGCTGCCACGAAAGCCACTCGATCCCCTACAAAACGAACTTTATTATCCAGGCTGAACATATCCAACGGACCCGGGATAGGATCTGATTGCCCGGCAGTTGAATAAACCACCCGGGGAATATCTTTCCAGGTCAGCACAGCATGAACGCCTTTGAGACCTTTTGCCTCGCTGGCATCAATTGATTTGATCAGTGCATGGGCAACAGTGCTGTGCAATATTTTTCCGACCAACATCCCGCGTAATTCAATATCATTAGTGTAGGCTGGTTTTCCCTGCACTAACTTGATACCGTCTATTTTTTTATCTGGTTTGCCCACATGGTCAAAAACCGGCGATTCAGTAATCGTGGACATTTCTGGAAGTACAGCGTTTATCAAAGTTTCTTCCAAATTATCTGATGTGATTTTTCCTTCCCTTACCTTTTGAGCAAACTCTATCGCCTTTACCGGTTTTTCGTACCCGGTACAACGACATAAGATGCCGGAAAATGCATCGCGAATATCCATTTCAGTTGGATTGGAGTTTTCTTTAAATAAAGCTTCTGCATTCAATACCATAGCTGGAGTACAGTAACCACATTGAATTCCACCCGAATCCATCAGTGCATTTTGGATTAAGCTCAAGCCTCCCGTTTTTTTCCAGCCCTGGTCTGGATGCTCCCCAACACCTTCGATTGTGTTGATCTTATGGCCTTGTGCTTGTGCAGCTAAAGTTGAACAGGAATTTATCGATTTGCCATCCAACAGAACAGTACAGGCACCGCACTCCCCTTTTTTACACCCTCCAAATTTCGCGCCGAAATATCCCTCTCCCCTCAAAAAGTCCAGAAGAATCATTCCCGCTTCTATTTCTCGATCGATTTTTTTACCATTAATATTGAGAGTGATTTTCATTTCATCCTCACTGCTATTTATCCATCGTCTCTTGCACAAGACGAGAAGCCAATTTTCTCCCAGCTTCGCGCCTGTAGGCAGAGCTGGCCCATTGATCTTCAGAAGAAGAATAAGCTTCATCCACTGCTTTGGCCACATCCTCATGAACATCACCATCGAAAGCCAGTATGGGTAGGCCGCCAAATCCTCCTATCGCTACACGCAATTTTCCCATAGGCCATTTTGCCGCGGCTATAGCCACGATTGGACGATCTTTTGGAGTTCTCCCGATAGAATCAAACCGGATCATTACTTCCGGTAAAGTTACTTTTGTGATCAACTGTGCATCATGCCAATCACGCCGTTGCGGCAACCAACTTTCCAGAGAGATTTGCTTGTTTCCCGGCTGCCATGTGAGTTGTGCATCCTTCGCCAATAAAAGCGTCAACAACGGCGAGCGGCCATCTGCCACATTGATCAATCCGGCGATCGTACCGGAATTTCTTTGATTCTTGCCTGCCTGAAACCGGATCACATCGGTAATGACATCATTTTTGAGAACGGTTTCCATTTCGGATAAGGTAGCAGTAGCTCCGATCTCAATTAGGCCTTTTTCGATCTTAATCCGGTTTAAGCCAAGCGCTTGAAGGTCAACCACTGCAATCGGATTTGCTTGATATTTACTCAATACACTTCCTCCACCAAGTGGAAGGGTGATCGGGTTTTCCCTCTGTAAAAATTTTACTGCTTCTTCGAGACTATTAGGTCGTAAATATTCAATGATCACTATCAGCCTCCATTTTCAATCCAATCCACCCATTGATCGTCGGTGGGTTCAATCGAATCGACTAATTCCGAACCAGGCTGCACCAGAGTTACCTCTGCTTCAGCCAATATCTCACCTGCTTCATCCTTTAACCAACTTTTAGTTTGAAAAACTCGACCCGTTTGACTGACAAATCTTCCCTCAATAAGAATTCTTTTATTGATCCTGACGGGTTTACGAAAACGCACGGATAATTTGCCGGTGACCAGCACAATTTCCGGGCGCGCACGCTTCACTGTGGCTCGACCGGCAGCTTCATCCAGCACCGCACTAATCACTCCGCCGTGAACAATGCCCGGGTAACCCTGAAATTCTTCGGGAAAGACTTTTTCTGCGGTGACAAGGCCCTCCCCATCGCTTGAAAAATTTATTTGCAAGCCGTGGGGGTTATCTATTCCACAAACGAAGCAGTGATGCGTACTGGATTGGCGGATATTGGTCATTTTTGCGCGAAAGTGTCAATTAAGAGTTTAACATCGCCGCCTACCGGGTACAGGATCGGGCAAGTACAGCCATTTTCGCAATATTGAGCAACTTTCTTGCGCGCTTCATCTGGTGTACCCGAAGCAGTAATGCGTTCTATTAAATCAACCGGGACAAAATGCTTGGCCTGAGCAATCTGCTCATGTGTAGCAGGCCAACCAAGAGTAGCCTGAATTTGTTGCACTACTTCGGTAGCGACACCCGAAGCCTTGGCAATATGCGGCTGCTGCGCCAGGTATTGGCAAAGCAGTTCGCGAGTGGTGTCGATGGCTTTATCGTGATCGTGATCCACTGAGCAAACAATTAACTGCGGTCGATCTATGGAATCGAAATCTCTGCCGGCTTTTACCGCTCCGGCTTTTAATAGATCCAGCGCCTTGAAATTATATTCCGGGGGAACGCAATAATTCATGACAACACCGTCGGCAATTTCACCCGTCATTTCCATCATCTGGTCGCCAGTGGCACCAATGTAAATGGGAACATTACGGGGTTCAGTACGGCCGTGTACCACATCCAACTCGATTCCGCTTACATGAATGAACTCACCGTCAAAAGACACCCTTTCCATATTGAGCAATCTTTTTAACACGGTGACCGTTTCTTTCATAGCAGTTAATGGTTTTTTGCGGTCGATGCCCACATTTTTAGCAAGGGGATCCCACCAGGCACCGATCCCACAAATAATCCGGTCTGGCGCCAGGTCATCCAGGGTTAAAAAAGTAGCGGCCAGTAATCCAATATTGCGTGTCCAATTATTGATCACACCGGAACCGACCTTGATTTTCTCCGTGACCGCCGCATAAGCCGCCATCGGCACGATGGCA
>PMIV01000285.1 GCA_003158355.1 Anaerolineaceae bacterium | reverse complement strand
AAATCACGATACATCACCAGCAGAGCAGAGAGCCACAAGCCTACGCCTAACGCGGTGATAATGGAAAGCAGCAAGAACAACGGCAGCCACAACAAATTAAAGGTAGGCACAATGTGATACATGAACATCATCACGATCAAAATAGAAAACGCAATGAAGAAATCCACCAGGTTTGCCAGTACCGAAGATAAGGGTACGATAATGCGCGGAAAATAGATCTTTGAGATCATATTGCCGCTGGTAAGCATGGATCGTGCCGATTTATCCAGCGCCGCGGCAAAGAACGTCCACGGCACCAGGGCCGCGTAGGAAAAGATAGGATAAGGCACACCGTCCGAGGGGACTTTGGCTAACCCTCCGAAAAAGATGGTAAAAACCACCATGGACATTAACGGTTGTAAGATGGCCCAGAGTACTCCCAGAACGGATTGTTTATAACGTACTTTTAGATCACGCCAGGTGAAGAAGTAGATCAACTCACGATAGCGCCAGACTTCTTTTAGATTAAGTGCCACCAATCCTCTGACCGGTTGGATCACCACCACGTCATCAGTTATTTTGGCGGGTTCTGTGGTTATTTCTCTCATTTGGCAAGGTTATCCTTTGTTGTCTTCTGAACATACCAATCAATGGTATGACGCAATCCTTCTTCAAAATTGACCTGCGCTTTAAAGCCGAACTCACGTTCGGCCCGGCTGACATCTAAACGCCGTCGCGGTTGGCCGTTCGGTTTGCTGGTATCCCAATTGATCTTGCCTTTGTAACCAGTGAGTTTGGCGATCAATGTGAGCAGATCTTTGATGCTGATCTCCATGCCCGACCCCAGGTTGACCGGTTCAGAACTGTTATATTTTTCAGCAGCCAGCAAAATGCCTTCTGCAGCATCTTCTACATATAGGAATTCGCGCGTGGGAGAACCATCTCCCCAGGCTTCGATCGAATCTTTGCCAGCCTGTTTGGCTTCGAGACACTTGCGGATCAACGCCGGGATCACGTGCGATGATTCCGGGTTGAAATTATCACGTGGGCCATAGAGGTTGACCGGAAGTAAAAAGATGGAGTTATAGCCGTATTGCGCTCGGTAAGCCTGCGACTGCACCAGCATCATCTTTTTGGCCAGGCCGTATGGCGCATTGGTCTCTTCGGGATAGCCGTTCCAGAGATCTTCCTCTTTAAATGGTGTCGGTGTGAACTTGGGATAGGCACAAATAGTTCCAAGCGCCAGGAATTTTTCCAACTTGCGTTCATAACCCTCGTGCATCAACTGCACACCCATCATCAAATTGTTGTAGAAGAATTCAGCCGGGTGTGCCAGGTTGGCGCCGATGCCACCTACCTGCGCAGCCAGATGGATCACCAGATCGGGTTTGGCGGTGTCATACATTCTTTTGATCGAATCCATTTGGGTCAGATCATATTCTTCTATCGTGGGGATATAGATCTCGGCCCCGCGAGATCTCAACTTTTCGACAATAAAGGAACCAAGAAAGCCTGCCCCACCAGTGACACAAACACGGCGATTGTTCCAAAAGAGTTTCTGAGTTTCAGTCATGAATGATTCTCCATTTCAAGGAATATTTTTAATCCAACGATTCGTAGAACCGGTGTGTCTTTTTCACTGACGATTGTCACGCCCTGCTCCAAACAGGTTAAACGGCAAATTTCAGCCACGTCGCCATTTCCCTCTAATCTGGCTTGGTGATATCCGGCTTTTTGCAGATCCTCCAGGGCAACGATCACCCGTTCGCGTACCAGCCGGTATAAATTGAAAGAGTTTTGCATGTAATCGAACGCCAGTCGGGTGCGCAAGGCAATCCCTTCCGGGGTAATGACATATTTCAGCTTGCGGCGTTCCACCCGGCTTGCTTTGACATAACCTTTTTCAATGAGTCGTTTCAAATGCCAGTTGATGGTGCCAACAGCAACCTCTAAACCAGAAGCCAGAGCTGCCTGGGTTGTATTGGGGTCCTGTTCAATTTGTTCAAGAATGATCAGATCGCGTTCTGCACTATTATCCAGAGTCATTGATCTCCAATATTCAATCGTTGAATTATACACTCGCCAAAGTCAATGGTCAAGTTGACCTGTTTTCCCTGTCCGCATATGACTGGCTTTTTGATCTGGAAATAGGTGAAACGAGTAACTTTGCAAACGCAAAATTATCTGCCTATGTTATAATTTTGCCAGCATGGACCTGTGGCGCAGCGGTTAGCGCAGGCGACTCATAATCGCTTGGTCGTAGGTTCGAATCCTACCAGGTCCACTAATTTGAGCAANNGGTACAGGCGAATCCTACCAGGTCCACCTTTTAAGTGTGAGGTCGGTGCAGTCCGAAAGAAAAACTTTCTGAAATCTCAGGGAGTTTATTGTTTAAGCGATTCTATTAATTACCATATGGATTTGAATAATGCTACAATAATGTTAAGAATGGTGGAAATTCGACAATATTTCGGCATTTTTGTGTGTTCTCAATCTATCAGGGAGGGATAAATGGAATCACCAAAGATAAATAATCTGGATGATCTCACAGAGCTCCTAACCAATCAAGAAAAACGCATCGACGATCTGGAACAGGCCAATGCTGAATTGGTTTCTGAAGTTAAAAAGCGCTTCGTCAGTAAAGCTGAATTACCTGAAACAATTTCGAATAATATTCCCAAAAGCGGCTTGTTCAGTCCCAGTTTTCTGAAGAGAGCATTTTTCGTTTGGGGATATCATTTTATTGCCCAGCTTTTAATTAATATCGTTCTTGGCATCATTTATTTGATTGTTTTTGTATTAATTCTCAAAAATGCTCTTTTACCCTGGTTTCTAAAACTATAATTATTACCATCATGGTATTTTTTCTGTGTTGTCACTGAATTAGGATGAAACAATACAAAAACAAAATTATTTTGGTGGTCTACTTACGAAATGTGGGAATTAATATGAGCCTTCAAGAGGACCTTATTCATGATCTAACGGGATTTACACTTGGTAGGAAATATCTTTTTCGACCTGATAATTACAAGAAAGGTCCTGGAACGCGTGAACCTGCTGATTTGGCCTGGTATTGCCGGGATACTTTAGTATTGATGTATATGACGGAAACTGGCAAAGGATGGAAGCAGGATGAAATTCATAATATCCGTCAAGCGAAAGGTTGGTTAAGAGCTTGGAGAGTTGGTGTAATATTAGCGGGTAAAAATGATGTCCAAACGTTTAGGGTTTTATATAATCCTGAAGTTGCAACCATAGTATTGTCAATAACCACGGATCCATTTCTTGATCAGATGGTTGAACATCCTGATATTGCTTCTCAAATGGGTGTAGATTATTGCATAACTGTGTCAGAGAACCTAATGAAACATTTTTCTAATCAAGGTGCTGGAATAACTGACCTTGCCGTGATAGTGAGTAAATGGAACGAAATCAAGAAGGTTCAACCCGAATTGACTGATATACAATGGTTCGACTCTATACGTAGCCTTAGCATTAACGAAGCAGCTAAATGTGTGGGATGGAGAGTAAATGGCACAATACCTCCTGACTTGGATCTTGCAACTCGTTATGTTCGTGGTATACGAGCTGTACCAGCTATAGGGAAGCCAGAAGAAACTTTTGATGGTAACGCACTTTTTGCAGACTTTTCATTCACAGAGCAATTTATCTTACTTTTTTCAATCGGAAAGGCAGCAGAGATAGTGCGTGCTGGAACACCTTATATTCGTATTCCTTTCAATATCGATCGATGTAGAGGAATAGTTGTTGTCGCAGAAAGTTCTCGATGGTTCCCTTTATTGGGATCATTTGAATTCGATGGTGATTTTGAATACACATTCGAACTTGAGTTAGGAAGCACTATCCTTGCATTTCGTGACTTGCGTTCACCTAGTCGAGCGTGGACAACGTTACGCCCTTAGTATTTACAACTTCACATTACAAGAATAAAAAACCTCTAGCCCACTTGGACTTGAGCGATTATCGCTTGGTCGTAGGTTTACCCACGAGGGGTACAGGCGAATCCTACCAGGTCCACCTTTTATAGGTTGAGGTCAGTACAATCCGAAAGAAAAACTCTCTGAAATCTTCAGAGGGTTTATTGTTTATGCATCGTTGTCAGTAGTTTTATTAGTTCTTGTATTTGATCATTTCCGGCATCTTGATCTACAGTCAATGAATCTACTTGCTTTTTCATATCATCGTATGAGTGCATTGAACGCCCATAATTGGGCATAAAACTAAATCAATTTTGCATGAAACTTTTGGTGAAATTCACCTGAAGTGGAATTACGGTAAAATATTTAAAGCGTCCATATTCGAGGCCGTAAATAATCCCACTGATATAAGATATACTAATTTAAATTCCAAACAGGTTTTTTTCTCGAGGTCTTATGCAATTTTTAAAAAGGTACAAATTTGCCTTCCTGGTCTTTTTCCAATCTATTATCATCACTTCAGGTTTTATCACTTTTTCACCCGCGTACCTTCCCGTTCCACATACAGACTCGGGAATTTTTCTTTATATTGGATCACAAATCCTCAAGGGAAAAGTGTTGTATTTACAAAACTGGGATAACAAACAACCTTTAGTGTACTTTCTGAATGCGCTTGGCTTATGGCTTGGAAAAGGATCACCCTGGGGAGTTTGGGCTCTGGAATTGGGGTTATTTATCCTTGCCTTTGCACTGCTTTTTTACTTGTTGAGAAAAATCTTACCTCCTGTTTATGGTTTCTTCATCTCATTACTCAGTTTTCTTACCATTTTTCAGATCATGAGCGGAAATTATACTGAAGAGTATGCCATCACATTTCAGGCTGGCTTGATGGCGATTTTTTTCCTGGGTTATTTACCCGATCGTCATAAGTATTCCCGTCCAATATCTGCATTAATAATGGGGATTCTATCAGGAGCAATTTTCTGTCTGAAGCAGACTTATATAGACGTAACCATCACCATCGGAATCTTCTTGCTGTTTTCGGCCTGGGTTTACAAAAACAAAACTATCCTCTTGGACATTCTCTGGTATTTTCTTGGGTTTGCGGTGGTTAACCTGACCTTTCTTATTTATTTTATCAGCCACAATGCAGCGCAAGATTACATCGTCGATGCCTACTTAATCAACAAATATTATTCCAGTCAGGTTTTGCTCGAATGGCTCCATTCTTTGCTACAAGTTGTTGTATTTCAAAACTCTTATCCGCTTTTGTTCATCACCGATTGCCTATGGCTCACTTTTGCCCTGATCGTTCTGGTAAAGATGGTACCGTGGTTCAAACAGATCTTTTTAAAACAAACCAGCAAATGGATATGCCTGGGCATTGGAATTGCGGGTTCGCTCCTGTTCCTTTTTTCGCAAATTTTTGGAAAAGAACCTGGTATTGGGTTGTTACAGTGGCTATTAATCTTTTTCAGTACATTATTCTTGGGTTTGACTGCATTTTTGTTCTTCAACAAGAAAAAAACTCAAACAAAAACGGAGATTAGTCTACGTCAGGTGGCAAATAGCATCAATTGGTCACCTTCAAACCCCGCAATTTATATTTTCCTTGGCCTTATCGATTTTCCAATTGTTTTTGCAGCGATATCTATTTCGGGTAGAAATTTCCCGCATTATTATATAACCTGCCTGCCTTGCCTTTTCTTTTTTTTGACGGGTTCTATTTTATGGCTAAATTGCATCTCAAAAGAGAAGAAAAGCTCTGCCTATTTTATAAACTGCCTGATCATTGCAACGATGATCATGGGTTGTTTTACACCACTTGAAGTGATTATCAGCCGAATCTCAGGCAGGAAAGGTTGGCAATCTCAGACAGTTAGTTATATCGATTCTGTAACAAAGCCAGAGGATAAAATTCTGGTGTGGGGCTGGGAATCTGGTATCTACTTTTTGGCAAATCGAGAGTCACCAACACGTTATTCTTTCCAATTTGCCGCATACCTCGAATCACCTTATCAAACCAAAATTCGTAACACCATCAAAACAGAGATTGAGGCTGACCCACCTTTATATATCGTGGATACAGTAGATGGTGGTATGCCATTTATTCAAGGGCAAAATAAAGAAAGTTGTCTTAAAGCAAACCCGGCAAATGGTGAACCGCTGCAGGCTATTCTCAACTATGTCTGTTCAAATTATGAATATGTAAAATCTCTTGAAAACTATAATATTTACCGCAGAATCCAATAATTTGATAAAGGGTTTACAAATTGTGAGGGAGATAAGGCAAAATTTCATTCGAATGGTTCTCTTCAATTTGGACAGCGGTAAATAAAAATTTATTTTTAATCAATCAACGTGATACAAAGAGGATTTTTTATTTTTATGAATAAGCTCATCTACTTCTATAAAACGCATCGCATTTATCAAATCCTTACATTACTCCTCCTCAGTATCATCATCGGATTTCTTTGGTTTCTTCTCCTCTATGGTCGATACCCGCTTTATTTTACAAATGTATACTGGATCTATAATTCTGGCGGGGATCTGTTTCAGCATCAACTTGGCTGGGAATTTTTTCGCCAAGAACCCTGGCATTTCCCGTTGGGACGTATCGTTAATTATGGTTATCCTTATGGAACCTATTTAACTTTCATGGATTCTATCCCATTGTTTGCTTTTCCATTTAAACTGCTTTCCCCCCTGCTAACAAAACATTTCCAATATCTAGGGATTTGGGAATTAACTTCAGTAATTGGTCAATTATTTTTTGGAGCATTAATTCTAAATGAATTTTCTCCTTCTTTCTTTAAAAATATCTTGGGGGCATCATTACTCGTACTTTCTCCGCCATTGATCTTTCGGGTTTTTTATCACAATTCACTAACTGCCCAATGGATCTTATTAGCAGCGATTTGGTTTATCTTTCTGGAATACCGCCACAGATTGTGGCGTGGCGCTTGGCTAGTTTTGTTTTCAGTGGCATTACTGGTTCATCTTTATTTTGTAGCAATGTTAATTCCATTATGGGGAGTTAGTCTTTTTTTTCGATATAGCAGAGAAAAGAAAAAGTGGGGATTGATTCTAGATGTGTGTTCAGTATTAGGCATAATGCTTTTAGCAAGTTATTGTTTGGGGTATTTCAGTTTGAAAATCAATGACCTTGCAGATTTCGGATTCGGATATTACTCTTGGAACCTTAATGAGTTTATTAACCCACTTTCCTATTCCTCTATCCTTAATAAAATGCCTCTTGCCGTTCCAGAACAATATGAGGGGTTCAGTTATCTTGGATTAGGAAATTTAATCATTTTTTCCGTTGCTTTTTTACTTTATTTCCAAAAAGATTATTCTTCTCGGCAATTGAAATTTATATTACCTTTAATTTTTATTTCAGTTCTATTTATTTTGTTTGCATTTTCAAACAAAGCGTTTGTCAATAATTTTATGATGTGGGAAATTCATTTACCAAAATTCGCTAATAATCTGTGTTCCGCGTTTCGTTCTTCCGGTCGTTTTATTTGGCCTGTGTTCTATTTTTTGGTTTTATTTGGTTTGATCAGTGTTAATAGAAACTTGAAATACTCAACACCATTACTGGTACTGGCATTAGTAATTCAATTAATTGATATTCAACCTCTGTATTCTGCAAAAAAAATTAGTGGTTTTTCTGATTATCATTCACCCATTCAAGGCGAGTTTTGGCAAGAAGCCTCTAAAACCAATGAACATATAGTAATACTTCCAGCAACCCAAGACCTTTTGTCTTTCTATGAGCCAATTGCTTTATATGCTCAACAAAACGAAATGACCCTAAATTGGGGGTATTTTTCTCGAGCTGATTATAAAACCATCGAAAAAGATGGTGAACAAATTTGGAATGATCTACTGACCAACAAAATAGATAATAAGACATTGTATCTTCTCTGGGACCCTAAATTTGTATTAGCCGCAAAAGAGTCCCTTTCGGCTAATATGCTGGTTTGTAAGGTCGATGGGTATAATGTTGTTCTATCTAAAGATAACAAGTTAGTTCAGAACAATATTGATCTTTCTCATTACTGTGGTTTACCTTGAATTACAAAAAACATTGGCATTAAAATCGATTTTTGAATATTATAGATTTTCGGAACGAATTTATTTCCGAATAGGGATATATTCGGCTTTGTCGTGGTTTACTCATGGGAGCATGGGCGAATCCTATCAGGTCCATCTTCCTTCTTTTATTAATTCGTTAAAGGTCATAGGTTTACCCACAAGTGGTACTGCCGAAACAACTTGCACCTTTTATCCTGCCTCCATAACCATTTGACGAGATATAGATTATCATTTGCAGGTAACTAAAACCCAGGTCACAGGTTCAGTTGGATGCAAAATAAAAAAAATAAATATTTTTCCATTTCAATTTTAATTGCCGGAATACTTTCATTATTCTTTTCTTTTAACACTCCATCAGAAGTTTTTTCGTCATTTTTTCTGGGGCTTTCCAAAGAGCGACTCGCCATTATTGGCGTTCAACTATTTCTGATCCTGGTCTTTTCTTTTTTCTTATTCATTTTTTGGAAAGCCCGGCCTGATTCGGCGGCTTTGCAGAAACTGAACGGCTTTTTCAAGAACCATACTCATTATTTAATGATCAAGAATTGCCTGCTTGGCCTGGCAATTTTTCTCAGTTTCGCGTTTTTTTATGTTTCGATCTTTGTGCCGCAGGCACTCTCCGCCCTCACCGGGTGGTTTACCTATATCAGTTGGGTAGCCTATGTATTATTCGTAAAAAACAGCGTTCAGTCACCTGACCAGAAAAATTCCAGTAAAGGCTCGCTCTTCCCGTCCTGGAAGAATTTACCTCCCCGGCAAAAAAGAATTTCGCTCACTTTATTCATTCTCGGATTGGTTTATTTTTGCCTATTTATTCCCATAAATCTCAAACTTTCTTCCTCACCGCTGGCACTCAACGGGGATGAAGCGGTGCAATATCCTGTGGTGCTCAAAATGCTCGCCCCGCAGATCAATTTGAGATTTACACTTTATCGATTATTCATCTATGGGGAATACGAATATGGCTTCCCATTCTATGGCCTTTCTGCTTTGCTGCTGGTTCCCATAAAGGCTATTTTTGGCAGTAACTTTTCACAGCACACCCAACTAAATCTGCTGATCTTGCGTCAGATCGTTTGTGTTCTCCCCACGGTGATTGCGGCTTTCATCTTTACCTACCTGGCAACCCGTTTCAAGAAATGGTGGACTGCGCTTGGGCTGTTCCTGATCATTCTGACAATCCCCGGAGTGATTAGTTACCAGACGCGGTTTTGGCACCCTGATGCGCTGAATTTGCTTTTTATTGCACTCACCCTGTTTTATCTGGACCGGGATAACCTGGAATTCGGTGGAAATTTCTATTTGGCCGCAATTGCCTGTGGACTTTCGATTGCCACGCGCATGTTCGGGCTTTTCTTTTTCCTGGCCGTCGCCGTGTTGCTGCTGGAAGGGATCGTAAAAAAAATACTGACACTCAAAAAAGCGGTGATCGCAGGCGTCCTTTTTTGTTTGCTGATGTTCGGTACGATCCTTGTCTCAAACCCATATTTATTTAAGCCCGGAGAATTTGGGGCAGCAGTCAGTATTTTTGAGAGGCAGGGAGCGCAAGTGACCAATGGGATCAATGAACCTGACCCTGAAGGTATTTATCAGACGGGTCTTCATGCCTGGTGGCCGTTTATTGAACGCTTTATCGGGTCAGAACTGACTTTGGTTTTCTTGGTTCTCTTTGCCCTGCTTGGGTGTTTTGCCGGGAAGGACAGACGCTATTATCGAATTCTTCTCGCCTGGTTGGTCGTGGTGGGTGGTTACCTGATCTTTTTTGTGAAAGTAAAATCATATTGGTATCTGCTGCCTTTGCTCGTCCCGCTTTACAGCGCCTTTTTTGCCATTTCCGATCATTTTCAGAGTCTGAAATTGAAAACGTATGCTAACCCCAAAGCAAGATCGGCATTGAATATCCTTATTACGCTGCTTTTAGCGGGGATGGGTTCGTTTCAGCTTTTCCAAAATATTAGTTTGATTGTCTTAAATCATATGTTTGGCTAATTCGGCGAAATAAGCGCACAGCATTTGATCTTCGTCCCTCCACAATGAAATGCAGCTTAACCCCTTTATAAAACAGAACCGGCAAAAACCTGCCGGTTCTGTTTATATAATCCGTTACAGGCTACTTCAATTGACCCGAAATCTCACTCAACCGCGCCAATTCCTCGGCAGAAAGCGTAAAATTCATCGCGGCGGCGCTTTCCTGCGCCTGATAAACTTTGGTGGCACCAGGGATGGTGACGACCATGTCTCCATTAAAGTGGATCAGCCAGTTCAAAGCCACCTGGCCGATGGTGGCATCGTAGCGGCCGGCGATCTCAGCCATCGCATTGATCAACGGACGCGTGCGCTCGACGTTACCTACCAACATGCTTTTGCGTATGCCGGATTTTTTCTCGAGCAGTTCCGGGTGCTGGTGATACTTGCCGGTCAACAAACCGCTCCCCAATGGGGTATAGGCCACAATGGTCACACCCAATTCTTTGGCCGTCTCAAGAATGCCGTTCGTTTCGATCTCGCGGTGAATCAGGCTGTAGCGCACCTGGTTCAATACTAGCGGCAGACCTCTTTTTGCCAGGGCCGCGTGGGCACGCCGCATCCGTGCGGGGTTGAAATTGCTCACCCCCACCGAGCGGATCTTGCCTGCATCTACCAGGTCCGCCATGGCGTCCATCTCGGCTTCCGGTGAAGAAAAACTCAAGGGTTGGTGGATCATGTAATTGGAAATAGTGTACCCGCCCAAATAACGCAGCCGGTCGTCGATTGTCTTTCCTATATTGTTGGCAGTGCGCAAGATGGGCTGCCACTTGGTTTCAATAATTACATCCTTGTCGGCAGCGCCGGCTGCCTTTAATCCGTCGGCCAAGGATCGCTCTGAAACTCCCGCACCATACATTTCTGCGGTGTCAAAGAAATTGATTCCACCGTCCAGGGCAGCTTTGATGATCGCATTCTTGTCTTCCGCAGCAATCACCGGGAACATGCGGCCGATCAAACCGCCGCCGCCAGAAAGTTCCATCACGCCCAGGCCGATCGGGGAAACCATCAGATCAGTCTTCCCCAGCCGCCTTAATTGATTTGTTTTTACCATCAAACACTTCCTTCCTTCATAAGATCATCCGGATTTAATCGATGACTTGATTAAATTATACTCTTGAGAAAGCAAAGATTGCGCCCACTGGTTGCCTTGAGATTCCGGTGCAGCTTTACTGGCCATCCTTCGCTGAACGCAGTCCGGCTTGTTTTCAAGATCACCGCAGTCACATCTTTTACTGAAATAAATCCACCTGCCTTTATGAGATTTTCTCATACAAAGCACTCAGTTATTGCTATGATTAAGTGAGAGCATTATAAGAAGGATAACTCAAATGGGAAATAGCCCAAAAATGGTTGTTAAGCCAAGAGTCGAATTAGAAAATACTCTAGCATCTTCACAAAACCCTGCGGTGATAGATGGACAAGAACTTTGGGCGGATGCTTTTAATAATTGTGCGCATGGAATTTGGATCAGTATTCCCTCCACCAGCACAATCTTTTCCTGCAATGCGGTTTTTGCGAATCGGCAGGGGCGAACCATCGAAGAAATTTCCGGCATACCCATCCTCAGTATGTATGCGCCAGCAGATCATCAATTAGTCACACGGGGTCTCCTGGAAGCGGACCGTACCGGTAGAACACATTTCGATGCCCATATGCAGCGTGAAGATGGCAGCATTTATCCCGTCAAAATTAATGTGGTCAGTGTGCGTCATGAGGCCAAAGAATTGCTTTATCGGGTGGTTACTCAGGAAGATATGACCGATTATCAACTTGACGAAGCGAAACTGCTCCGTTTAAACCATTTATTCGCTGCACTCAGCCAAATTAACCAATCCATCGTACGAATTCATGACCGGGACACTTTATTTAAAGAATTGTGTCAGGTGGCGATCACGAATGGAAAATTCCGCATGGCCTGGATTGGTTTAATTGACCAAGCCCGCAAATTTGTCAAACCGGTTGTTTTCGCAGGCGCAGAAAACGGCTATTTGGAAAGAATAAAGATAACGGTCGACAATAATCTTCTTAGTTTGGGACCTACCGGCAAAGCAATTTTGGAAAATCGCGTTTTTATCTGCCAGAATATTTCTGTCGATCCAATCATGCTTCCCTGGCGTGAGGCGGCTCTGGAGCATGGATACCACTCTTCAGCGGCAGTACCGTTTTGCCTGCACAATCAAGTGATCGGTGCATTTACGGTTTATGCGGCCGCGCCGTTCGATTTTGACGTAGATGAAGAAATTTTGTTAAACGACATCGGCCGAAGTATTTCATTTGCGCTCGAAACCATGGATGCTGAAAAGGATCATTTAATAGTAGAGCAGCAAATTCGTCTAAAATCTGAAGATTTGATTTTAATCAATGCGCTTAACGATGCTGTCAATTACGGCGAAGACATTGAAGGCATCACCGAAGTTTTTATCCGCGAGTCTCGAAAAACTTATAAATGTAAAGATGCCGCAATATATTTATTTAATTCAAACAAGAAATACCTGGAGATGCAAAGCAATACGATCACCATTTCACCCGAATTAACCAAGAATATTGAAAAGGTGATCGGACGGTCGATTCCCAGGGTACAAATTCCCTTCCGCGAAGATGGTTTCTTTAAAAAATTCCTGGCGGACCGAAGTGGTTTTATCACAAATAATCCTCAAGAGATCCAACAATGGATTATGGAATTCACGTATACGCCTTCGCTTTCCCCCTTTTTACGGGCGCTGATCCAAAAGAGTGTTCCTCAGATCTATAAATTATTGCATATTCGTTCCATCATGCTCATTCCATTGATCTCTTTAGAAAAAACGATCGGATATTTAGATTTGTCCAGTGAAGAAGATTTCACAGCCGAAGATCTCGTGCGCGTTCAAAATGTCAGCCGCCAGATGACAGCGGTCATTCAACGCAAACAGGCTGAAGAACGAGTGCAAAAACAGCTCAAACGTATCAATGCGTTAAATGAAATCGTCCGTGCCATAAACGCCAGCCTGGATTTAAAATTGTCCCTCAATATTTTAGTTAAAAAAGTGTGTTCCCAATTGAACGCGGATGCTGCCGCCATCTTTTTGCTCAATGCCTACAATCAGAGCCTGGAACTAATATCGGAGGATGGCTTTAAATTGAACATACGCAGGACAAAAGTTGATCATCTCGGTCACGGTTTGGCAGGGAGTGTCGGCCAAGTGCGTAAAGTGCTACACATTCCAAATTTGGCCGAGGTAAAAGAACAATACAATTGCGAGGATTTAATTGAACGCGAGGAGTTTGTCGAGTTTATCGGTATTCCCTTGATCTCCAAAGGAAAGCTCAAAGGGGTACTTGAAATTTTCAACCGCTCCATGATCGACCCGGATGCTGATTGGATGGACTATATGGAGACGTTGGGCAACCAGGCCGCCATCGCTATCGATAATGCGCAATTATTTGAAGACATCCAACATTCAAATTTGGAACTGATCACCGCCTATGACGCTACCATTACAGGGTGGTCCAAAGCCATGGATTTGCGAGATAAAGAAGCAGAAGGGCATACCCAGCGTGTGACTGAATTAGCCATGCGAATGGCAGAGAAACTGGGTATTAGCCGTGAGGAACAAATTCACATCCGCCGCGGGGCACTCCTGCACGATATTGGCAAACTGGGTATTTCAGATGCCATCTTATTCAACCCTGCCCCTCTCAGCGCAGAAGAATTAATGATCCTCCACCAACATCCCCTTTTTGCCTGGAGAATGCTTTCGAATATCGACTATCTGCGTTCAGCGCTGGACATTCCCTATTGCCACCATGAAAAATGGGACGGCACGGGCTATCCGCGCGGTCTAAAAGGCGAAGAAATTCCCCTCGCTGCCCGTCTTTTTACAGTAGGGGAAGTTTGGGACATATTATTGCACGATCGGCCTTACCGGGCTGCCTGGGATAAAGAAAAAGTGATCGAATATTTGCGGGAACAAGCCGGTATACAGTTTGACCCTAAATTGGTCGATATTTTTTTAAAAGAATTTGTCAATTAGCAAAAAATGTTAGTCAAGAACTCTCCAGCGGGGAAAAGAAATGATCAGACCTCTTTACTTGCAGGTCATTCTAATAATGGTATGATTAGAAAGTGTTATTAAATAAGCGAATTTCGAAACGATCGCTTTTGTAATTTATTAAAAATTGAATATTACTCAGCGGTACCGCAACCTGATTAACTCTTGCCAGATTCGTACAAATTCTACAAGTTATTTCCACTTTTAGAAGATATCTCATAAAGAATGACGAATCTCTCTGTTTTATTGCATAGGAAGGTTAAAAATATGAAAACGAAAATAATTGCATTGTGCATCATTCTTGCGACGCTTTTGAGCGCCTGTTCTCAAAAACCTACTGACAGTAACCAGATCAGTTCCGGGATCTTTACCGCCGTAGCTCAGACATTAACCGCGCAATACACACCCAGCGCCGCTACCAATACCCCTGCAGTCACTTCTACTGCGCAAACCATCACCCCTACTGGGACGATTGTTAAAATTCCAACAGGTACACCGTTTGTAGCCACCGCCTTGGCCAATGCTTGCGATAACGCTGTTTTCGCAAATGACGTTACCATTCCGGATGGTACCAGTATTGTGGCAGGAGCGACCTTCACCAAAACCTGGTCCATCAAGAACACCGGCACCTGTGCCTGGAGCAGCGCCTACTCGCTCAAATTCGTCAGCGGCAGCCAGATGAGCGGTGCCACCACCGCCATCAGTTCAGCGGTTGCTGCAGGGAATAACGCCAATATTTCCATCGCCATGACAGCGCCAACAACAGCCGGGACTTACGCCGGATACTGGCGCATGGTCAATGCCTCAGGCGGCTTTTTTGGCGGTTTGGTCTCCGTCAATATTGTTGTTCCCGCTTACACCGCCACACCAACTTTAACTATCACGCCCACTCCTACAATCACCCCTGTTCCAACAAATACACCATTTATTCAAACACAAATTGTTGTGATTACTGCTACTACTGTTCCAACAACCATTCCAACTGCTGTTCCTACTGTTCCAACTGACGTTCCTACTACTGGCAGTTAATCAATAGATTATTTCAGTAAACTGCAATAACATAAAAAACAGCCCTGCCTTTCAAAGAGGCAAGGCTGTTTAATATATATAGCAAAATTACTTTGTTGGCGCTGCATCGCCCTTTTTCGGGCCAAAGATCAGTTTGGTTACCAGAATGGTTGTGATCAGCACCATCAAACAGGCCGCGATCACCGGCACAATAATCGAGAGGATGGAGACCGCCGTAGAGGTGGCATCTTCGGCGATGCTCACCGGAATGTTGCCGGCGCCGCCGGTGGTAGCCGTGACAATGGGGCGCACAACCGCAGATTTGACGGCGTGCACACCGCCAGAAACGAGCAGACCGGCGACTAAAGCCAACACAGGGTTCACGTGGGTCAGGTT
>PMIV01000025.1:898-6086 GCA_003158355.1 Anaerolineaceae bacterium | reverse complement strand
CTTTCCGGCGGGGAGCAGCAGCGTCTGCTGCTGGCGCGCGCCCTGGTGCAAAAAACGCCTTACCTGCTGCTGGACGAGCCCACCACCCATCTCGACCTTCAGTTCCAGATCAGCCTGATGCAGCACATTCGCCGCCTGGCCCACCCCGATCCCGGCACGGATTCTTCCAGAGCGGTGCTCGTCGCCGTCCATGATCTGAACCTGGCGCTCGAATTTGCCGACCGCGTGGCTCTGCTGGTCAAAGGGGATCTGCTCAAATGTGGTCTCCCCACCGAAGTGCTCAAGCCTGACCTGATGAGCCAGGTTTACAACGTCCCCCTCGCCCTCCTGCGCGATCCAAACAACGGTCAGGTTGCCCTCTTACCAAAAAACCAACATAATTAACGTTAAAATACCGGGAGTCTTTTGTGACTCCCGGTATTTGCACTTGTTTTTTTAAACCGGGTTTCTTTTTTTGAAACCCGATTTTTGCACTTGATTTTTGCACTTGCTCTTTGTTTTTGCACTTTCGCTCTTCTATAAATTATTATAAAATATTCCCATGCCGCCGAGAACCACTCCATTAAATAAAGAGAATTATTACCACGTTTACAATCGCGGTGTAAATAAGGGGTTGATCTTTTTCTCGGATCGAAATTACCAGTACTTCCTCAATAAAATGGCCAATTTCTTTCAGCCCAAAGCGGATATTCTGGCCTATTGTTTGATGCCCAACCATTTTCATCTATTGCTTAAAGTCAATTCCAATGACTTCGTAAACACCTCATTACGCTCCTTTTTGGTCTCCTACGTCAAATCTGTTAACATCGAACAAAAGAGGATCGGCCCGCTTTTTCAAAATCGCTTTCAGGCAAATTTGGTCGAAGATGAGGGGTATTTTATCGATTGTGCCAAGTACATCCATCTTAATCCGGTCAAAGCCAGGCTGGTCGTTCTGCCCGAAAATTGGAAATATTCAAGCTACAGCGCCTATCTTCACCCGGATATGCAAACGTTTGTGGATACTGGCCCGTTGATGAACTATTTTGACTCAATAGCTGATTTTAAAGAATTTACGGAATTAGAGATAGAACAATACGAGTCAAAATATTTCAAAGAATAGGCTGCGAGAGAAAAAGGGCAAAACCTTAATGCAAAAATCGGGTATCTTTAAGAAACCCGATTTTTAATCAAATCAAACCCGATTTTATTAACCCGGATCACTTTTGTATACACATTGAATTTTGGCAAGTTCGCCAGTGTCTGCTTCACCTTGCATTGGCTGGTCCGTCTTGACCGTAAAATTACCAAAATGGGCGTCCACCCTGGCACCGCCGGGAAAATCGATGATCATCTCCTTGAAATTTCTCCTTTTATTTTGTTTGATGCAGAGTTGTTCCTAAAGTGACACGGGGCATTTTACCCGATTCCTCGATAATCCTCATTGTGAAAACCACCCTGAGACAGGTGTGGTAATATTAGATAGATTGGCGTCAGCAATTGTGGAGCGTCTGGAATGTACTCATCATGAAGTTATGAGCATTCTCAACCAGGGGATGGAATTAGGATTCAATTTACCGGATCAAGGAAGTAAAAATGGTTAATAAGACCCCCTCATTTTCTGAGAACGAACAAATGCGCGGACTCATCGAGCAGTTGAATGCCTACATCACCACTTACCACGGCGGCTCGGTCGAACTGGTCTCTTTTGACGGCAATATCGTCAAGGTCAAACTGGGAGGCGCTTGCCTGGGCTGTCCGCTCTCGCCCATGACCTTGAAAGGTTGGGTGGAAGGCACGGTACGGCAGTTCTTCCCGGATATTGAAAAAGTGGAAGCAATCAATTAAGTATAAAAACTGCGGAGTCTTCCGCAGTTTTTTTATTTCAGCGTAATTTACACATATTCCTGGTATAAATCAACTCTTTTGCTTGTGGTAAGATACATTTGCATGAGTTCTCTAAACTTTTTTTCTCTCATCCTCGGATTTGGCGCCAGTTTTGGGCTGCTCTGGATCATCCTGTCAACCCCGTCGGCGCAGCGCCTGCAATGGCTGCTGGCTGCCTGGGTCGCCCTCCTCGGCGCGCTGATCGGCTCCCGCATCGGCTTCGTGCTGGAACACCTGCCATACTTCAGCCTCCATACGGTCGAGATGCCGCAGTTCTGGCTGGGCGGTCTCACCTGGGAAGGCGCTCTGGCCGGCGGGGTTTTATGCCTGCCCTTGATCGCCCGACTGTGGCAGTGGCCGTTCACTCTGGTACTTGACCGCTTAAGCCGGCTGATCTTGCCCCTGAGCACAGCCGGGTGGTTGGGCTGCTGGTGGACGGGGTTGGCTTACGGCAAACCCCTGGATGGTCAGTTCTGGTGGGGGCTGCCCTTTCGTGATGAAACCGGCCTGGTCAGCCTGCGCACCCCGGTACAGCCGCTGGCCATCTTGAGCCTGACCGTCTTCCTGGGAGTGGCTGCGCTGTGGTTGAACAGCACCGAAAGACCGGGTCTTCGCGGAGCGTTGACCTGCTTCATCTTCAGCGCGGACATGCTGCTCTTCTCCTTTCTGCGGGCTGATCCTTCGCCAACCTGGTTAGGGCTGCGTATTGAGACCTGGCTCGCAATGGTTTATACTTTAAGCGGATTATTGGGTACAATAACCTTCTTCTTAAAAAACCGAAAGACGCCTCTTTTTAGGCGGTTTTTGCGGGCAAAAAAAACAAGAAAGTAAACCTTTATGAAACTAAACCTTGCGCTGGCACAAATCAATACCGTTCTCGGCAACGTCGAAAAGAACCTCGAAAAACACCTGGCGTTCATTGAACAGGCACGCCTGGCCGGTGCGAACCTGATCCTCTTTCCGGAGCTTTCGCTCACCGGCTACGTACTGCAAGATTTGGTGCCGACTGTGGCTCACCGCGCCGTGGACGCCGACCCGATCTTCCATCCGCTGTTGGAAGCCAGCAAAACGATTGATATTATGGTTGGTTTCGTTGAAGAAGACGCGCGCAGCCGCTTTTACATTGCTTCGGCTTACCTTTCCGAGGGCAAGGTGCTGCACGTGCACCGCAAGATCTACCTGCCTACATACGGCCTCTTTGATGAGGGACGTTTCTTTGCCTGGGGCGACGGCGTCAGTGCCTTCGACACCCGCTTCGGGCGCGTGGGCATGCTCATTTGCGAAGATTTCTGGCATGCCTCGCTGCCCTACCTGCTCTGGCTCGACGGCGCGGATATTTTCNNAACCGCGCTTACGCCGGACTGTTCACCTCGTTCGTCTGCCACACCAACCGGGTCGGCTTTGAAGACGGCCTCAACTTTTGGGGCGGCGCCAGTGCCTATAACCCCGATGGGGTTGCCCTGGTGCACGGACCGCAGCACGAAGAATCCCTCACCCAGGTGGAACTCGACCTGAACCAGCTCCACCGCACTCGCGCCCGCCTGCCGCTCCTGCGCGACGAACGCACCGCGCTGGTACTGCGCGAATTGAACCGCATTGTCAATTCAAAGGACGGCGAATGAACCCACTCGCCCTTCGAATTTCGACCCCGTCCACGGGAGGAAACAAGCATGGCTGATATTTCCATTGATACGGATCTGGCTCGCAAGATCCTTACCGGCTTCATCCGCACCGAGATCACCCGCGCCGGTTTCAGCAAAGCCCTGCTGGGGCTTTCCGGCGGCATCGATTCGGCGTTGGCCTGTTATTTGGCTGCTGAAGCCCTCGGCCCCAAGAACGTGTTGGCCGTGCGCATGCCTTACAAGAGCTCATCACAGGGGTCGCTCGACCACGCCCAACTGGTGATTGACGGTCTCGGCGTCGAATCCCTGACCGTGCCCATCACAGAGATGGTCGACCCGCTCATCGAACACTTCCCCGAGATGGACAACCGCCGTAAAGGCAACATCATGGCGCGCGAACGCATGATCGTCCTCTTCGACCAATCCGAAGCCTTTCACGGTCTGGTGGTTGGCACCGGCAACAAGACCGAGATCCTGCTGGGCTATTCCACTTGGTACGGCGATTCCGCCTGCGCCATCAACCCCATTGGCGACCTGTATAAAGCTCAGGTGCGCCAGCTTTCGCGCAGCCTGGGAGTACCCCTGCCCATCATCGAGAAGGCCCCCTCCGCCGACCTATGGGTGGGGCAAACGGATGAAAACGAGTTGGGGTTCACCTACGATCAGGCAGACCAAATTCTGTATCTTCTGATCGATCAGCGCTACACCCCTGCTGAAGTGGTGGAAGCGGGATTCAAAGAAGAGTACGTCAAAGCCATCCTCCAGCGCGTGCGCCGCAATCAATTCAAGCGCGTGCTGCCTCCCATTGCCAAACTCAGCAACCGCACCATCGGCTATGACTTTTTATATCTCCGGGATTGGGGTACTTAACTCTCGTACATGACATTCAAAGATTTTTTTCGCGTCCCCCCTGCCCTCAAGCACCGCCGCTTTGCATTATTATGGGCAGGGTTATTGATCTCTACTGCCGGTTCCCAGATGCAAGTCTGGGCCATTTATTGGCATTTACGCGACCTGAGCACGGACCCTATCGTGGTCAGCGGCATCGGCGTCGCCAAATTCCTGCCGATCTTGATCTTTGCGCTGATCGGCGGTCTGGCCGCCGACACGTTCAACCGGCGCAATATTGTCATCATCACCCAGGTGATGATGACCCTCACCGCCGCTGCCCTGGGTCTGCTGACCGCCTTCGGACATATTCAGCTCTGGCACATCTACGTGTTGGTGGCGATCCAAAGTGTGGCCGTCTCCTTTGACGGCCCGGCGCGCCAATCCATGATCCCCAGCCTGGTCGCCCGTGATGATCTGCGCAGCGCCTTCGGCCTGCAGTCGATCGCGGCAGACGTGGGCGCTGTTGTTGGCCCGGCTCTCAGCGGATTGGTGATCGCCACGCTGGGGCTGCAGTGGACGTACTGGATCAACGCCATCTCTTTCCTGGCCGTGATCCTGGCGCTGATATTGATGGGACCAGTCGAAACCATTCACAGCATCGATACGCGCAAACAGATGCCTATTTACAAACGCTTGGATTACTCTGCCATACCGGTAGGCATCCGCTTCATCCTCGGCCACCCCATCATCCTTTCCAGCATGATCCTCGATTTCTTTGCCACTTTCTTCTCTTCTGCCAACACCCTGCTCCCCTTTGTGGCCCGCGACGTGCTGCACGTGGGCGCCATCGGCTACGGCTGGCTCTCGGC
>PMIV01000025.1:0-821 GCA_003158355.1 Anaerolineaceae bacterium | reverse complement strand
AACACCATCCGCCAACTGCAAACCCCGGATGAGATGCGCGGACGCATGGTCAGCATCAACCAGATCTTTTTCCTGGGCGGCCCGCAGTTGGGCGAGGTGGAAGCCGGCATCGTGGCCTCCGCTTTCAGCACCCCCGTTGCCATCGTCACCGGCGGCATCGGCTGCCTGGTAGCAACAGCCGTTGTGGCCGCGCGCTACCCCAAGCTGCGCAACTACAACGGAGATGAAGCCATCCAGGCCGGAGCAAATATGTAAGTTAGTGCATTAAGTACAAAAACCGGGCTTCTGAAGTTCAGAAGCCCGGTTTTTTAAGTTAAAGTCTATTCGTTCTCTTCCCCCAGCCGCGTCCATTCTTCCATGCGCTCCTCCAGGTCTACCTGCACGCGCGCATACTCCTCGCTCAGGCGCTGCACCTTGCCGGCGTCGGCGGGAGGGTTTTCGAGCTGCACTTCAATGGACTTGAGATGCTCTTCCAGCATGGAGATTTCTCGCTCCAGCGCGGCCATGCGCTGCTGGCGTTTGCGCTGCTGATCTTTGGAGAGGCTGCTGCTTTTCTCTTTCTTCTCGCGCGTAGCAATGACCGGTCCGTTCTTGGTCTCGAGCACGCTAGAGGTCGCCTGTCGCGAGGCCTTGTATTCGCTGTAGGAGCCGGAGAAGACCTTGAGCGTGCGCAGGCCCGGTTCCACTTCCCAGATCTGCGTGGCCAGCGCATCGATCAGATAGCGGTCATGCGAGACCAGCAAAATGGTGCCACCAAAATCAGAGAGCACGCTTTGCAGCACTTCCTGCGAGGGGATATCCAGATGGTTGGTGGGCTCGTC
>PMIV01000246.1 GCA_003158355.1 Anaerolineaceae bacterium | reverse complement strand
CTCTATTTGAACTTGACACACGAGTTTGGTGATCCGGTTTACGAACGCGTGGATGCACCTGCCACCCCGGAACAAAAGACGTTACTGGCGAAACTTTCGCCCGATCTGGTCAAGATCAAAGACCTGGCAGGCGAGAAAATTCAGGCTGTTCTCACCCGTGCTCCCGGCAATGATGCCCCAATTGGTGGGTTAAAGGTGCTGGCCGAAAATGGATGGTTCGCAGCTCGTCCATCTGGAACGGAAGATATCTATAAGATCTATGCAGAAAGTTTCAAGGGAGCCGATCATTTACACCGTATCCTGGAGGAAGCGCAGACTATTGTCAACGATACCTTGAGTGCGCCCTCGCAGTATTCGAAAGTTTCACCCAAAACAAATTTAAAGGAAAAACCATGAAAATGCCTTCTATTGACTCAAATAGCATGAAAGCTTTGGTTTACCACGGTCCGGGTCAAAAGGCCTGGGAGGTAAAACCGAAACCGGTGATCAAAGAGACAACGGATGCCATTATTCGAGTGACCATGACTACTGTTTGCGGTACCGACCTCCACATCCTAAAAGGGGATGTTTCCACTGTAACGAATGGCCGAATTCTGGGCCATGAAGGAATCGGGATCATTGAGGAAGTTGGAAAGAACGTCATTGATTTTCATAAAGGCGATAAAGTCCTTATCTCCTGTATCACCGCATGCGGCCGTTGCAGCTTCTGCCGAAAAGGGATGTTTTCCCATTGCCGCAATGGTGGCTGGATTCTGGGCAACTTGATCGACGGCACCCAGGCCGAGTACGTCAGAATTCCCTATGCCGATACCAGCCTGTATGCACTTCCGTCGGGAATCGATGATGAAGCCGCGACAATGCTCAGCGACATTCTACCGACGAGCCTGGAATGTGGTGTGTTGAACGGGCAAGTGAAGCCAGGGGATATCGTGGCTATCGTTGGTGCCGGCCCTGTTGGCCTCTCAGCCCTGCTCAATGCACAGCTCTATTCGCCTGCCGAGATCATAACAATCGATCTTGACGATAATCGGCTGAAGACAGCCAGCCTACTCGGAGCTACAAAAGTCGTGAACAGCTCGGACGGGAAAGCCGTCGAGCACATTATGACTTTTACGAATGGGGCTGGAGTAGATGTAGCCATCGAAGCTGTTGGCCTTGTGAAAACCTTCGATATTTGCCAGTCGATCATCGCTCCCGGCGGACATATCGCCAACATCGGTGTTCATGGCAAACCGGTTGAGTTACATCTCGAGAAGCTTTGGTCTTCCAATATTACACTGACCACTCGCCTTGTAGACACAATCACAACACCTTTACTGCTCAATATGGTTCAACTGGGGCGCATCGACGCCAAGAAACTGGTCAGTCACCGCTTCGAGCTGTCTGAAATCATGAAAGCATATGATATCTTCGAAAACGCGGCCAAAGAACATGCGTTAAAAGTTGTGCTCAAAAACGCGAGTTGAGGAGCCCTATAGGGAACAATATGGCAAATTCAGAAATTACGGTCGCGAAATACTTGCTTAGCAGACTAAAAGAAATAGGTGTCGATCACCTCTTCGGTGTGCCTGGAGATTTTGTTCTGGGTTTCTTCAACGAAGTATTGAAGAGCGATATAGAATATATTGGCACATGCAACGAACTCAATGCGGCATATGCCGCAGACGGCTATGCGCGAATCCGAGGAATAGGTGCTTTTTCTTCGACCTATGGAGTAGGAGAACTAAGTGCTGTGAACGGTGTTGCAGGAGCATTTGCCGAACGGGTGCCAGTAGTAGTGATCACCGGCTCACCTGCAACCATTAATTTCCGCACGCGGCCATTGCTGCATCATACCCTGGGAGACTATCAGGTTCCCCTGAGAATCTATGAAAAGATTACCGTCGCCTCAACCGAGCTCATCTCTGGTGAAACGGCTCCGGCGGAAATAGACCGGGTTTTATCTGCGTGTCTTTCTCAGCAAAAACCTGTTTATATCAGCCTTCCTTCGGACGTCGTGATGATGAAATGCAACCAGCCCAGGGCATTTCTCTTCCCCGCTTCATCTCAAAGTGATTCGAGCGCGCTCAAGGAAGCAGTTAAAGAAGCCCTGGATATGTTGAATAAGGCAAAGAAACCGGTTGTAATTGGTGATGTAGAGTTGATACGCTTCAAACTACAAAAAGATTTCTCAAAATTCCTCAACAAAACAGGCTTTCCGTATGTCACGATGATGTGGGGAAAAACAGTCCTTTCAGAACAGAATCCACAATATATTGGCCTTTTTGAAGGAGATCGGAGCCGTGATTATGTGCGAAATCGGGTCAACTCTGCTGACTGCGTTTTACAACTTGGGGCTTTGATGACCGATTTTAACACTGGCGGCTTTACTACGAATCTGGACGACGAAAACACGATTAGCGCCAATATCTGCTCCGTGAAGATTAAACACCACTTTTACGAGAATGTATATCTCGGAGATTTTATCCTTCAGCTAACAAAAAAATTATCACCTAGAGACGCCGCAACATTGGATATCCAATGCGCTGCCGAAGGCTGTACGCATCGGGGTACGGAGACCTACCAGCCGGATGCGCCGAAACCGCTTACCATCAAACGCTTTTTTGATCGAATGAGCCATTTCATTGAAAAGAATTCAATCGTCATTGCCGAAACTGGCGTATCTCTTTTCAGCACCGCAGAAATGCTCATGCCTCAGGGAACAACCTTCATAGGTCAGACTTTTTACGGATCGATTGGTTATACGGTCGGAGCTACTTTGGGCGCTGCAACTGCTGCACCGGATCGTCAAACTGTGCTTTTTGTCGGGGATGGCTCCTTTCAGGTCACCGGCCAGGACCTTTCGACGATGATTCGCAACCATCTCAAGCCAATCATTTTCCTCATCAATAACGACGGCTATACGATCGAGCGGGTGATCATAGATCATCCCTATAATGATATCCAACCCTGGCACTATCACAAACTCGTAGATGTTTTTGGGGGAGGAATGGGACTGGATGTGCATACAGAGGCAGAACTTGAAGATGCTTTACTTCAAGCTAAGACTGCCAATGGGCTTGTATTCATCGAAATTCATACTGGGCGTTATGACTGTCCCGAGTCCCTGCGCAAAGCGGGTCAATCCATGGCGAAATCAAATCATCTTGAGTGAAAAGAGAAAAGCGACTTTACTCTCTACATTTGCAAGGAGAAACATATAAAAAACCGCCATCATCCAATTTGAAAATGGCGGTTTTAACTAACGCTAATGTCAAGCCAATGCTGATTACTTGCGCTCTTGCATCGAAATCATGCCATCCCAGCTATTCAACACTTTTGCTTCACGCGCTTCTTGCTCGGAAAACCAATGCGTCGTGACTGATTTTGGCTGGGTGAAAAAGCGCACACCGTCCGTGCCCATTGTGTGCAAGTCACCAAAAAATGAGTTTTTATGACCAGTAAACCCAAAAATACCCAGTGGTACCGGAATACCTACATTGACGCCAACCATACCCCCATCTGTGCGGTGAGCAAATTCACGCGCATAATAGCCATTCTGGGTATAGATCACTGAGCCATTGGCGAATTCGTTGGCATTCATCAATGTTAATCCCTCTTCAAAATTTTTGACCCGTTTAATCCCTAATAACGGGCCAAATACTTCTTGATCACCTATTGCCATACCCGGTTGTACATGATCGAACAGAGTGGGTCCAAGGTAAAATCCGTTTTCATAACCTTTTACCTTGACACCGCGGCCATCCAGCACGAGTTCGGCACCCTCATCAATACCTTTCTGGATCCAATCCGTCACAAACTGACGGTGACCAGCATTAACCAGAGGGCCTAACTGACTCGTTTTATCATAAGCGGGGCCAATCTTTAAGCCCTGCATCATTTTCACCAGCAAAGCTACCAGTTGATCTGCAACTGCTTCTTCAACAACCACGGATGGGAGAGCCATACACCGTTCCCCGGCACAACCACAGGCCGAGTTAACAATACCGCGAGCTGTTCGCTCCAGAGCAGCATCTTCCAAAACAAGGGCGTGGTTTTTGGCCTCTGTAAGGGCTTGTACACGTTTACCGTTTTCTGCGGCAACAGCATAAATATGCCGCCCCACCGAAGTCGACCCCACAAAGCTCACTCCCTTCACATCCGGGTGCTTCAGCAGAAGTTCAGCCTCATTGCGTCCGCAAGTGACAAGGTTGATAACGCCTTTGGGTAGTCCGGCTTCTTGCCAAAGCTCTACTATACGCATGGAAGTTTGTGGTGTGAAGCTGGCAGCCTTCAGTACAAAGGTGTTTCCGGTTGCAATACATAAGGGAGCCATCCAGCCCATCGGAATCATGGCAGGAAAATTCCACGGCGCAATTCCGGCAAACACTCCCAATGGCTCCTTGTATTGGGTTGTGTCATAGTTCCGGGTGCAATTCATCAATGACGTTCCCAGCATCAAGTGTGGAATTCCGCAGGCAAATTCAACCACCTCAGTTACCTTAAGCACATCTCCAGCGGCTTCGTCCAAGACCTTACCATTTTCGGTCGCCAAAAGCAACGTAAGCTCATCCAAGTGTTTATCGAGCAGTGATTTCATGCGGAACAGCACTTGTGCCCGCTGGTTAGGCGGAGTCTCTGACCAAGCAGGGAAGGCTGCTTTTGCCGCTGCTACGGCAGATTCAACTTCCACAGCAGTACACTGAGGAGTGTGAGCAATTACTTCCCCAGTGGATGGGTCATAGCAATCCATGTATTTGCCCGACTTTGAGTCCAACCACTCCCCATCCACAAAATATTTCAATTGTTTTACAGCCATTATTTTTCTCCTTGATACTTAATTTGATAACACATCTGGGTTTGGCAACATAAACTCACGGATCATCCCTACAAGATCATGGTAAGAACTAATGAAGCTGCGTAAAGTACGTACTGTTGGGCCAAAGGAATCAAACTCAGAAATATCCAGGCCGTTCGGCTCATAAGCCCGCCGAAAATCAGGGAATTTGCTCAATAACTCATCTAAAATATCATCTGAAACGGGGTTCTGAAATCGATTTTCGACCTTTATATCAGAGGCATTAAACCGTACCGCCCAGTTGTAGGGAATGGTCTGGACAATATCGCCACCCATCAGTTCTGACCAATGGAGCTGATGTCTGTACGCTGCTGCCAGCAATCTCGTCCGATAACCATTTTTCTGATACACCTCATAAGCTTTTTTCATTGCAGCTACACCGGCCCAATGAATTACTTCTGGATTTGCAACAATACCATCCCGCTGAGAAAGTATTTGCATCCAATCATCCAGGCGACCAACCATCAACGTGCACACTGGCGACATATCTTTAATCGAATGCCCCGCTTTTTCGCGTCTTGCGAGACCGCTTTCAACAGCTTCAGCCACGGCCGCTGCCTGAGAAACGGAAAAACTCACAGTGGCATTAATATTGATGCCCAGATAGGTCGCATCTTCGATGGCAGCAATACCTGCTTTAGTCGCTGGAATTTTTACCTGCAAATTAGCAGCTAAAGAATTAAAGTGAATCGCTTGCTCTAGAATTGCTTGGGGATCACGATAATTCGCCGGGTTAGTCTGAATCGAAAGACGGCCCTTCACACCGTGTTCGTGTTCGAAAACCGGATAGAGTAGTTCTGCACCTTTAAGTGCAATCTCTTCGATCACCTGCCAGGTAATCTGATTTTCAGACCAGGTAGGATTTTCTGAGATTATCTGTTTGATCCTGTCCCGCCAGAGGGGCATCTCTTTCTTTAGTACTTCCACAACAATGGTTGGATTTGTTGTCGCTCCCACAGCGCCATGTTCAATAGCATAAGTCAATTCATGTATTGAGCAGGAATCATTCCAATAATCAGTGGGTAATGTTGAAACCATTTCGTTTAGTGGACTCAAATATTTAGTCATTCCTTTTTATTCCTTCCTCAGTGGAGAGGATTTTTAGTTTCCCTTTCCCTCTGAAAAAATACAAAATTTTACCTATCCCACTCAAAATTTTCTTGAGTGCTTATCAAATTACATTCTGCAATTCTCTTTTTACCAATTAAAAAGTTAGCTAAAATTCACTCGAGAATCCCGATCATGCCCTCCCAAGTTCAGTGGCTAAACCCATATATCCCTCTACACCTTGAAGTAAATCAGCGATCTCGATGTTTTCATTGACGCAATGAGCCAATAATCCAGTCGATGGGCCAAAAATCATGGTCGGCACTCCAGCTATTCCAGCGCTGTAGGAACCGTTTGTGCAAAAGAGAGCAGTTGTATAGGTCGGTGTAATACCCGCCTTCTGTAGCCCCTTGTAGGCTTTTTGAATCCAGGTGTTATTAGGATCCATCAACCAGCCTGGATGAAAATCGGGGGCTTCGAGAGATTTACCTGTATAAGTTTGAATTTTTATCTGTTGAAAATCCGCTTCCCAATCAGGTAAGTCAGCCAATGTTAACCGAATGGATTCCAGAACACTTTCCATGGTCTCAGTGTGCATAAGCCGTCGATCATAGCGCATTCTAAAACTGACTGGGATCGTCGAAAGGCTCGGATAGGGGCTCGAAATTCCATCAATCAATTCCATCACTCCATTACCCAACACCGGGTCACTTGGGAGTAGCATTTGGTGCAAGCAGTCGATAACTCTAACGGCTTTGTACATGGCGTTATCACCCAGGTGTGGCACAGAGGAATGAGCAGGTTTTCCAAAAACCTCTACCCAAATTCCAGCTCTCCCTTTTTGGCCAATCCCCAGGCAGCAACCATTCGGTTCGCAAATCACGACAAAATCGGGGTGTACTTGTGCCATCACTTTTTCAAGGGCTGCCCCTTCATGCATCTCTTCGCCGATGGAACCAGAGACCACAAGAGTGCCATAAATATCTTCCGCTGGTACATGCCCAAGGGCAATGACCGCTGCTGAAAGCGGGCCTTTCATATCTGATGTTCCCCTGCCCCAGATTTTTCCGTCATAAATTTCTGCGGCAAATGGATCGCTCCTCCAGGTGTCAAGATTGGTGACTGGAACCACATCCATATGCCCATCAAATAAAATCGTTGGTCCCGGATGTTTGCCAAATCGTTTGCCGATCACATTTCCAAAAGCATCAATCTCAACCTGGTCATAACCCAACGTTCGCATCTTCTGTTCAATCACTCTGGCTACTTTATCTTCATGACCAGAAAGACTGTTCGCCCGAACGACTTCTTGAGCGAAAGTTATAGCTTCTTCCTGAATTTCTTTCGATAACATATCTTCCTTTCACAGAACTGTTGATTTCGTCTCTTTAATCAAGAACGATATCCGTAAGCTTAACCTCGTCTCCACCATCCACTGCGATGCATTGACCAGTTACAAAACTTGATTCATCACTGGCGAAATAAACCGCGGCATAAGCCATATCTGCCGGGTCTCCCTGACGGGCAGTTTTTGGCAACCGTCGAATTAAGGGGATAGGATTTGGTTTGACAACAGGTTCAAGCACGGGCGCATAGACGAATAAACCCGGCAGTAAACAATTAACGCGAATTCCGTCATCGAGATAATCTTCAGCCATATTCAACATCATCTCGATCATTCCAGCCTTGGTATAAGCATAAACCGGATTTGCCATGCGTCTGACTGTCCTGGAAGCCGCAACAGTGATAATGGATCCACCTGTCTTCTGTTTGAGCATCTGGATAACAGCAGCCCGAGAAGAGTTGTAAACAGCGGTCAAATTACTCGAAACAATTTGATCAAAAGCATCATCTGATATTTCATGCAGCTTTTTATCCAATTCAACCCAACCACCGCCGATATTGTTGTAAAGCACGTCCAAACGGCCATATGCATCTACAGCCGTATCGACCATTCTTTGTGCATCATCGCGATTGGTGGCGCTGCCGGTCACAATTTCAACCTGACCGCCTTTACCACGGATCATTTCAGCAGTTTCTTCCAATATTTTTGATCGGCGCGCAGAGATAACTACCTTTGCCCCTTCCTGTGCAAATAACAATGGGGCGCTGCGTCCCAGGTGTTCACCCGCTCCTACTACTAAAATCACTTTATTATCGAGTCTTCCCATTGATAATTCTCCTAGTAAAAATTTATTTAAAAGTGAGCTTTAATTCCCATTTTTTTTCGCTGAGATAGCTGCTAATATTTTGTCTTGGGTAGCCGGTAAATCAGAAATCCAGATACCTACTGCATTGTGGATTGCGTTGATAACCGCTGGCGCTGTTGGCGAAATTGCCAGTTCACCCATCCCCTTTGCGCCATAAGGGCCGTGTGGGTGTGGTTCTTCGACGAGGATGGAATCTATTTCAGGGATATCCCGCAATCTCAACAAACCCACGTCGCCAAATTTCCGGGTTAATACCTGTCCATCAGAAACACGTAATTGCTCGCTAAGGGCATATCCTAACCCTTGTACCGTTGCACCCACAATCTGCCCGATGCAATTGCGCCAGATGAGTGATTTGCCAATATCGTGTGCAGCAATGATTTTGATTACGCGTACAGCACCAGTTATTTCATTAACTGCCACCATTGCCGCCTGGACTCCATAATCATAGGCAAAATGCAATCGATGATCGCTCGTTTTGGGGTTAGGGTAACTCTCTACGTATTCCGGCACCCGATTCGTGACCGGAGCATCAAAATTTGCAGTTACATCGAACTCGTCCAAAGAATTTGCCAGTTCCTTTAGACTGATATAAACCTCCCCGGTATTTTGGTTAACAAATTGCCCATTTGAGATCTCGAGGGCTTCAGGTGGTACATTAAATTCACTGCTTACTGCATTCCACAGCTTTGTGTGCATTTCCTTCGCTGCCAATAAAGTAGCATTTCCTGAGACAAAGGTAGCGCGTGAGGCTGTGGTCATTCCACCCAATGGATCAAACTTGGTATCACCGGTGTGAACCCTGATCAAACGCAATGGCACTCCCAGGGTCCGAGCGGTAATGGTTGCCATCGCCTCTTCTGATCCCTGACCAATATCGGATGCACCGTGGCGCACCAGAAAAGTTCCATCTCTTTGCAGAATAACCCTTGCACCAGCTCCGTCCGGAATACCTGACCCTAACCCAACGTTCTTATATGCGCCCGCTACCCCAATTCCTAATTTTTCGTTGGGAAGTAATTCGGGACGGTCAGTTTTATCCAGGGCGTCTTTTACTGCCAACAGGCAAGCTTTGTACCCGGCGCCAACTTCTTCGTCCAGAATATGCCCGGTAATCGTCGCTTTACCCAACTCAAGTGCGTTCTTCAAGCGAAATTCAAAGGGGTCCATACCCAAAGCATCAATCAGTTTTTGTAAATGCGTCTCTGAGGCAAATGCCACTTGTGTGCCTCCAAAACCCCGGAACGCTCCGCAAGTCGGGTTGTTGGTATGTACTGCATAAGTATCCACTTTGACATTCGGAACTACATATGGACCGCAAGCAAAAACCGCCGAGCGAAAGAGCACCGCTTCACCAGTAGACGCATAAGCTCCTGTATCACCAATCACTTTGACTTCAGATGCAACCAGTTTTCCGTCACGAGTAGCACCAACTTTATAATGCAGTTTTTCTGCATGGCGTTTATGATGCGCCAATAATGATTCCTCACGAGTAAATAACACTTTGACAGGTTTTCTGGTCACCCAGGCTGCAATTGCTGCCAACACCTGACCCGCTACATCTTCCTTGCCGCCAAAGCCGCCGCCGACATATTGGTGGGCGATACGCACTTTTTCAAGTGGAATTCCTAATGCTTCGGAGACCTGCTCTCGATCTGACATAGGCCCCTGGCTGCCACAATAGACAGAGATCTCTTCTTCGTTATCTCGTACGCCAATACTGCATTCCAACTCCATATAAGCATGATCGATGAAAGGAGTGCTGTAGTCACCTTCGAGGATAATATCCGCCTGAGCGAACCCCGCCTCGATATCTCCTTTACGCACCTTATGATGCCAGAGTACATTCGGAGTATCCGGATGTTGCTCTTTGAGATATTCGTGCAGTACAGGTGCATCGGGTTGCAGCGCAGCTTCTGGATCAGTCAGTACAGGCAAAGGCTCGAGCTGAACATGAATTTTTTTCAAAGCAGCTTGAGCGTTTTCAAGAGTCTGAGCAACCACTAAAGCCAGACAATCACCTGTGAAGAGAACTTCTTCATCGCAAAAAATGGGCTGGTCGCGAGTGAGCAGTCCATAGTGGTTTTGGCCAGGAACATCTTTTGCTGTCAATACCCTTACCACACCCGGCATATGTTCTGCTTCGTCCGTATCTACTTTGATCACACGGGCGTGAGGCAAAGGGCTGCGCAGTGTTAGGCCATATAACATACCCTGGAAACTTAAATCATCGGTGTATTTCTGCTGCCCGGTCAATTTGGCCAGCATAAAATGTTCATCGGCTGTTTTTTCAGGTGTCCAGGTGGATTCAATCTCACCTCTCAATATTGCGGCAGCTCGCATTACTGACCGATCCATGCGGCTCAACCCGGCACAGCGGCAAATGACTGGTGAAAGTGCTTGGATAACCTCTGTCTGGGTAGGATTCGGGTTTCGATCCAGCAGCGCCTTGGCAACCATCAGGGCCCCAGAAGCACAGTACCCACACTGGAATATGCCATCTTCAACCACTGTTTGTAGCAGCGGATGGGGAATCTCAGAAGGACCGATAGCCAAGGTTTCAATTGTTTGAATTTCTGCTCCATTCAAAGCAGCTACCCGTTCCAAACAGGATCGACGGGCTCTACCATTAATAATGACCGTGCAAACCCCGCAAACTCCTTCAGCGTCGCAAGATTTTTTTGTGCCAGTCAGATGTAGAATTTCACGTAAATAACGTACCAGAGGCCAACTCTGATATTCGAGCTCTACATCCACCTGGTTCCCATTCACAATGAACGAAATAGCTTGATCCATTATGCTAATCTCCTTTTAACCCTGCTCTTTAGTTATCGCTCGCCAGTAAGGTCCTTGCTTTGGCCAGGGTGCTGCCAGCAAATCACGGGTATCCTGCCCGGCCATAGCAATTAGATCTTTTCTGGCGCTCATTGCCCGCGCCATAACTTTTTCTTCAGATAACGTTGTTACCTTGTGGTTTTCCATCACTAACTGACCATCAATAATGACGTCTTTTACATCACTACCATGGGTCGAGTAAACCAGTTTAGGTACATAACGCGCATCAGGTAACAAATGCAACTGATTGAAATCGATCAGAATAATGTCGGCTTTCTTTCCGACTTCGACAGACCCAATTTCTTTTTCCAGACCTAAAGCACGTGCTCCGCCAATCGTCATCATTTCGAGAATTTCCTCAGCAGTGATAGCTTCTCCATCTAACTTGGTTGCCTTTTGGAGCATAGCTGCCGCACGGCCAACCTCCCAGAGATCGTAGGTATAACTAGCTGCGCCATCTGTGCCCAGGCCCACCGTAATACCACGCGACAACATCTGGCTCACAGGAGCAATACCATAACCCAGGTAAGAATTGGCCATTGGGCAATGCACTACCTTGCTGCCTGTTTCTGCCAGAATCTCAATCTCATGGTTTGAAAGCCACACCGAATGAAAAAATACTCCGTGCGGACCTGTGAGACCAATTGCATGTAGATGTTCAAGATCACGTTTTCCAAACTTACGCATGGTATAAGCATTAATTTCAATCCACCCAGCAACGTGCGTGGAGACATTAATATCCAACTCGCGGGCCAAATCGCGCGTTTTCAGCATTAGCCCTTCGCTAATATCCTCGGTCGAACCAGGACCGAGAGCAACAGTGGTACGTTTTTTATTGTGGTACTGGTCATAATAACGCCGCGCCTCCGCCAGCAAGACATCCTGACGTTGAATCATCGTCATATACTCCGATTCAATGCGCTCACCTGCAAATGTTTGATCGAGCAGCCCATAAACCATTTGCGCCCGCAATCCAGCCCGGTCAAAGGTATCGGTCACCCGGTAAATATTTTGCAGGTCTGTATGCATGTACCAGTGATCTGAGACAGTGGTTGTACCGCTCTTGATCATTTCAATCGCTGCCACTTCTGCAGAAACTTCAGCATGTTCAGGAGACATCTTTGAAACCACCGGGAACAAGAAGCGCCAGTTCCAAGGGTCGAAATGCATATCGTAGCCGATACCTTCAATCAACGCTTGATACACATGGGTATGAGCATTCACCAAACCTGGCATCGCTACACAATTGGTACCATCGATTGTTTTTTGTGCCTCAAACACTAAGTCAGTTCCGATTGATAAAATCTTCCCGTCTTTAATTGCGATGTCACCTCGTTGAATCACATTACGATGCGCATCCATTGTAATAATTGTTACATTCTTTATAAGTAAATCGATCATTGTCCACTACTCCTTGATGAGATCCACCGGCCATAGCCGGCTGTTTTAAGAATATTCTTTCCATCCCAGACTTGCTGTCCTCGTAGCCAAGTCTGAGTAATCCTACTGTTTAATGTCCAGTTTTCGTATGGCGTGGTCGAAATCCGCGAAAAAGCTCCCTGAGATTGCACTTTCCATTCCTCGCCAGGGTCTATCACAAAAAAGTCTGCTTCTTTTCCTGGCTCCAGACTACCTTTCTGGTCGCTGATGCGAGCCAGGTGAGCAGGCTGTTTTGAGGTTACATCAACAAATCTTTCGAGTGAAAGTTTGCCTTTCGATACTCCTTCTGCAAAAATCAGGGGTAACGAAGTTTCCAATCCGGCAATTCCTGCTGGAGCTGATTCAATTGCCAAAGGTTCTTTTAAAGCGGCAGAAAAACACTCGGTGTAATGATCACAAGCCAGGGCATCCAAGGTACCATCCGCAAGAGCTGCCCACAAAGAACCGCTATCCTGTTCCCCTCGCAAAGGAGGAGTCGTTTTTACTCGTGCCCCATAACGTGCAAAATCTTTTTCATTAAATATCAGATAATGCGCAGCTGTTTCAGCCGTCACATCGGTACCATGTGCTTTGCCCCAGGCAATTAATTCACAACTTCGTGCGGAGGAGACGTGGCAGATATGAATTGGGGCACCTGCCGCGTGCGCCATTTCCAACGCCTGTGCAATAGCACTGGTCTCAGCAACTGGAGGCCGAGAGTGTGGAAATGCCAGTGGATCACCCCAATCAGACACATTTTGAAAACAGGCAGTTTCTTCAGCATGTAGTGCTAAACGCAATCCGGTTCGAGCAGCAATTTGTATTGCACTCCAAAGTATTTGCGTTGTTATCGGCGGATCCGCGGGCATAAAGATCTTGAAAAACGCCGCTCCCATTTTATCCAGTTCAGCCAGGTGGTTTAAATCTTCCTGTGCAACGACGATCCCAGCAATGAGTCCAAAATCTACCACACACTCTTTCTCGGCCAAAGCAACTTTGGCTTTGAATTGTTCCGGTGTAACACAAGCATGAAAAGGAGCCATATCCATCACTGTTGTGATTCCACCAGCCGCAGCACAGCAAGAACCCGGGAAGAATGTTTCTGATCCATCTGAAATGTGAACATGCAAATCGATGCCTCCGGGCAAAATCCATTGCCCAAAGAAATTGGCCACTTGTTCAGCCGGATGAGTCTGTGCTTGATCTGGCGGAACCAATGCAGCAATCTTTCCATTTTCAATTACCAGAGAGAGTGGTTGCATTGCTTTTCCCGTCCAGACCAGACCGCCATCGATGCGTGTTCTCATTTTTTCTTGAGTCATTTACTTAACCTTTATCGTACGGTTTACCCACGGCTGCAGGTGCAGCAGAACGGCCTACAAATCCGGCTAGCGCAATCAGGGTTAAGACATACGGGAAAGTCATCAATAAATCGGATGGAATCGAAACACCGATAGTCTGTAATGCCAACTGCAAAGCATCAGCAAAACCGAACAGCAGGCAAGCTCCGAGGCTGCCAATCGGTGTCCATTTACCAAAAATCATGGCACCCATAGCAATGAAACCGCGGCCCTGGGTCATTTGCTTGGTGAACATTGACAACTGTGCGACAGATAAATAGGCGCCGCCTAGACCAGCCATCATGCCGCTAAAAATGACGCACAGGTAACGCAGCTTATAAACATCGATACCAACAGTATCTGCAGCCCGCGGATCTTCTCCAACCGCACGAATGTGCAGTCCTAATGGTGTGTGGAAAAGAATGATTTGGCCAACAATAGCGGCGAAGATCGCCAAATATGCTAACAAATTTTGGGAATTAAAGAGTGGTCCAATGATCGGTAAATTTGCCAAAAATGCAATGTGTAATGGTTTAATATTTGCGACCATGGGTGAAGCACCAGGTTGATTCCAAATGGCGATCAAAAGATAATTCGGAATCCCTACAGCCAGCAAGTTTACCGCTGCACCAGTAACAATTTGATTAGCTTTCAAAGTGATGCTCGTCCAGGCATGTACCAAACCCAGCAGACCACCCACAATAACGGCCGCCAGCACTCCAATCCAGGGATTTTTGGTGTAATACGTTACCAAGACCGCAGAAAATGCACCAAACAACATAATCCCTTCAACACCAATATTGGTAACCCCGGAACGTTCTGCATAGGTCACTCCTATTGCTGCAAATATCAAAGGAGTCGCCCCACGCAAAGTTGCAGCTAAAAGTCCAATGTTAAAAACGCTTAGAATATTCATTTCTGCACCTTTGCTGTGGCATTTTTATGACTGAATCGAGATTGGAAGTTAACCAAGACACCACGAAGTGCAACAAAAAAGATGATGATTCCCGAAATTGCGTAAATAATATCGTTACTGACCCCGGCCGTCTGCTGCATTTTGACCGAACCAGCATGCAGAATACCGAAAAGCAAAGAAGCCAGCACAATTCCGAAAGGATGGAGAGAACCGAGTAAAGCAATAGCGATGGCATCAAAACCATAACCGGGCGAGAAAGTACTAGAGAAGCGATAACTCAAACCTAGAACTTGCACTGCTCCAGCTAAACCCGCTAGTCCACCGCTAATTGCCATGGCCAGCAACATCGTCTGGCGTGGAGGAATACCTGCATATTCCGCTGCTGAGGGACTTTTCCCCACAGCGCGAATTCGATAGCCAAGTCGGGTATGCCAGAGGACATATCCCATCAAGACAGCCATGACTAATGCAATAAAAATTCCACCGGAAAAACGCGTGTTAGGGATGATCGGTAATAAACGCGCCGTATTCAAAACATACGGCGTTGCTGGGATAATCCCGGCAGCCTTCAAAGGACCATTCGAGCTAACCATATAGTCTCCAATGTTGAAAGCAATATAGTTCAGCATAATAGTACTGATAACCTCATGGATTCCCTTCCAGGCTTTAAGGGCACCCGCGATCAAACTCCATAGAGCACCTGCAGCGACCCCACACAGCAAAGCCAGGGGTAAGTGTAAATACCAGGGTAAGCCCTGAATAGCATAACCTGCCCAACCTGCAGCCAACCCACCCAACATTAACTGCCCTTCTGCACCAATATTGAATAACCCACAGTGGAAAGCAAAAGCAACTGATAAACCGGCCAACAGTAAGGGAGTCGTGCTCATTAATACTTCTGTGAACCCATAGAGGCTACCAAATGCACCGCTGAAAAGGGCAGTATATGCAACAATGGGAGACTTATTACTCGACCAAATGACAATAGCCCCAAAGAGAAGTCCAACCACTGTCGCGCCCAGGAACATACCTGCACTTTCAAGCCAGCTTTTTCGGTCCGTTATGCGGTGAATCAGTTCAGTGAATGAGAACTTCATGCCGACCTCCAGTCATTAGCAATCCAATTTCATCCTCATTAGTGGTCTCCCGTAGACATTCACCAACGATTTTCCCCTCGTAAAACACAAGAATTCGATCACTTAAATCCATAATTTCGCTTAGTTCAAGGGAAAGCAACAATATGGCTGCACCACGCTTACGCTCAGCCAGTAAACTATTGTGAATGAATTCCGTGGCCCCAACATCTAGCCCCCGGGTGGGTTGGGCCGCAATCAACAGTTTTGGGCAGCGAGAGAATTCGCGTGCCAGTACAAGTTTCTGTTGATTGCCTCCCGAAAGTCCCCCTGCCATGACATCCGGAGATGGCGCACGCACATCAAATGCCGCCATTAACTTAGCGCAGAACTTACGGATCGACTTCATATCCAATCGGAAACCACTGCGTAATGAGATGCGATCTGGGTATCCAAGGATGGAATTTTCGGCCAGCGAAAAATCCAGAATCAAACCACGGCGGTGCCTATCTTCTGGTATATGCGCTATTCCTCGGCAAAATCGTTCTGATGTAGGAAAATGCGTAATATCTTCACCATCCAGTCGAATGGTTCCGCCAGTTGTGCGAATCAGGCCAGTCAATGCTTCAACCAATTGAGTTTGACCATTGCCTTCCACACCTGCAATACCCACAATTTCTCCGGCGTGCACATTGAATGAAACACCGCGTAAAGCAGGAAGTCTGCGCGCATCGAGCGCTTTCAGATTCTCTACCTTAAGCATTTCTGCATCCACTTCTCGTGGAAGTTTCTTGACATGCAACGACACAGAACGACCCACCATCAAGCTAGCCAACTCTTCAGCAGTAGTTTCAGAAGTTACTCTTGTACCTACTACTTTGCCGGCTCGCAATACGGTTACTCGATCTGTAAACCGTAATACTTCATTCAGTTTGTGACTGATGAAAATAATAGTATGTCCGGCCTTTCGTAGAGCATTTACCGTTTGATAAAGGTCCTCAGTTTCTTGAGGTGTTAAAACAGCCGTTGGTTCATCCAGAATGATGATCTGTGCCCCCCGGTAGAGGACTTTTAAAATTTCAACGCGCTGCTGAGCACCCACCGAGATGTATTGAACTTTGGCAGAAGGCTCAATAGCTAATCCATATTTCTTAGAAAGTTCTTTTACCATTGACTCCGATTTTGATCGGTCCAAAAAACCGCCTCTGGTAATTTCTGCCCCCAAAGTCAGATTTTCGGCAACAGTAAAGGTAGGGATCAGCATGAAGTGTTGGTAGACCATTCCGATCCCTTTTGCCAGGGCATCTTTTGGGCTCTCAAAACGAACAGGTTTTCCAAACAATTCTATTTGCCCTTCATCTGGACGATACATACCCGAAAGAATGTTCATCAGGGTAGTTTTACCTGCTCCGTTTTCGCCTAGCAGACCATGTACCTCTCCCCGTGCAACCTGAAGATCGATATGATCATTTGCCAAGACACCTGGGAAACTTTTTACTATTCCTTGCATGCAGATCGAAAGCTCCATGCTGATCCCTCACATTTTAATAATATTCAATCGTTAATTACTTGCTCAAATCAGGCGAGGTGAATTTATCTAATTCATCTTTGGTCGTTGGGGGAACTAGAGTTCCATCAATAATCAATTGTTTGGCTTTTTCAACAATTGTCTTCACAGAATCAGGCAGTGCTTGATAAGTTTTATCGCACAAACCAACTCCATTTTCCTTCAGTCCCAGACTCTGTTGGCCACCGGCAAAACTCCCATTTGCAACATCTTTTGCTGTATCGTAAATAGCAGTATCGACATTTTTAACTACATCCGGGAGAGCATTATCTGGAGCCAGAGAATATTTGCAGGTATCAGAGCCGAAGATATAAACGCCCTTGCCATGCTCACTTGCGGCTTGCCAGGCACCTACACCCGTACCACCAGCTACTTCGAAAATAACATCAGCGCCCTGATCATATTCGGTTGTAGCAATTTCTTTACCTTTGGCCGGGTCACCGAAGCTGCCAGCATATGTAACCATCACTGTTGCTTTAGGGTTAACCGCTTTTACGCCGGCTTCGAAACCACTGATCCAGCTAACAACTACAGGGATTTCCATTCCACCTACCGCGCCCACTTTGTTCGTTTTTGTGGTCAAACCGGCAATGACTCCGCCAAGGAATGAACCTTCTTGCTGGCGAAACACTACACTACGAACATTTGTCGCGTCAACACTTGAATCAATTAAGGCAAAATTTGTATTGGGGTTAGCCTTGGCTACTTGTTCCAAAGCATCCGTTAGCAGGGAACCTACTCCAACAACTAGACTTGCCTTGTCATTGGCAGCAGTAGTCAGGTTAGGAACATACTGAGCCTCTTCAGAAGACTCTACAATCTTCGTATCAGCATTTAAGTCTTTTCCGGCTTTTTGCATACCACTCCAGGAAAGATCATTAAATCCCTGGTCACCCAAACCATTCTGATCAGTAACCATAACGAAGACTAATTTACTGCTGCTCGTTGTTGCAGGAGCAGATGTTGCTGCATCATTCGCAACAACTGTTGTAGCAGCCGCTGGTTGGGTTGGAATTGCTGTGGCTGCAGGGGTTGCAGCAGCCGAACATGCAGCTAAAACCAGGGAAAAAACCAGAAGTATTGATAAAACAAAAGGCGTTTTCTTCATTTGGAGCAAATCCTTTCTAGCATTTGAACGAATATGCTAGCAACGAAAAGGCATTTGACTTCTTCCCATCCTTAATTCAAGGAGGTCGTTATACACATTTCAATGAGCAAGAACTGTTTAAAGCAAAATAAAATGAAATCTTTCTCTTTTTCGATAAAGCCTCCTTTACAATTTGCAGAAGTAATTTAAGTTTCAAATCGCTCACAATAAATAGTGGCAACTAAACTCCGCCTTAACCTGTATTCTCTTTTATTATTTTTCAAGATTGCTTTCACTTAATCCAGAAATAGCCAATAACTTCTCGGCAGCCCCATCGACCTCCTTGAGAACTTCTGAAAGATCCAACGTTTTCAGTATCCGGTCCGACATTAGCACCTGTCCATCGACTATCGTATGGCTAATATCACCAGCATTGGCCGAATACACCAAATTTTCAACCAGATTGTTTTGCTTACCTTCAAATATCGGCCAGAGATGCGGGTGATTGAGATCAACCAGGATAATATCTGCCTTTTTACCCACTTCAATCGAACCGACCTTGTCTGCCAAACCCAGAGCGCGTGCACCTTCAATGGTAGCCATTTGCAAAATCGTTTGACATGGAAGCGCACCAGCATTATTCGTACTCAGTTTTTGTAAAATCGCCCCCAACCTCATTTCTTCCCACATATCAAGATTGTTATTGCTCAAATTAGAATCAGTCCCCAGAGCTACAGTCAGTTTCGCTTGCTGAAATTCCACAATTGGTGCTATCCCGGCGGCCATTTTCATATTGCTGGTCGGATTATAGACAATTGCTACACCCCGGTCAGCCAGCAATTTAATTTCTGGCGGGGTAAGTTTCACGCCATGCGCCACGCTCAACCGAGGGCTGAGTAATCCCTGGCGCTCATAATATTCTGTTGGGGTGAGACCGTATCGTTCTCGGATCACCCCAACTTCCCAGGAGGTCTCGCCCAAGTGCGAATGAATTGGCGTATCATACTTTTCAGCCAAATCTGCGATCCTGTGTAAATCATTGGGAGTACAGGAATATGGCGCATGCGGGCCAAATGCCGGAAGCACCCGCGACGAACGACCTTTCCAGGATGAGACAAACGCCTCAGCGCTTTCAACTGATTCACCGACTAGGGGCGGATCGCTTATGATTTGAGGGGCCAAAATCGCACGCAAACCAGATTTCAGGGCAATTTCTGCGCACGCTTGCGGGTAACGGTAAATATCTATAAAAGTAGTGATACCGCCCATAATCATCTCAGCCTGATTCATCATGGCTGAAGCCAACATAATTTCGTAAGTATAGGAACGGTCGAGAGGATAGCATATTTCGCTCAACCAACGATCAAGCGGTAAGTCTTCACAAATACCCCGGGTCAGTGTTTCGTGCATATGTGCATCTACTAAACCCGGCAACACAGCATGACCTCGGGCATCGATAATCTGTTTGGCCTCCACATTCAAATGAGGCCCTATCGCAAAGATGCAATCTGCAACGATCGCCACATCAGTTGCAGGGCATACCTTTGGCCCTCCATCCATCGGGATGACCATTCCGTTCCGGATCAACAGATCTACTTGTGAAATCATACCGAACTCCATTAGAAAATCAGGCTGCTAAGGTTAATGCAGTTTCTAGGTACACTCGTACGGCTGTCAACAGATGATCAATGCGTAGTTTTTCTTGTGCTGTATGCGATCGCGGGGATTCACCCGGGCCATAATTAACCGTCGGAATTCCCAGATCGTTGACCAGAAAATCGCCATCATTGTAGCCGTTGGTGAAGCCAACATCCACCGGCTGCCCGGTCACCAAACGGTGAGCCGCACCAATTGCCTGTGCAATTGCGCTGTCCGGTGAAGTCATGGAGGGTTTCAATCCACGTTTACGAATCGGCTCCCATTGCCAATCCGGGCGAGCAATTTCGGCTTCTGCGCGGAACTTTGGATCCTCGCTGGCTAACTTAGCCAACAACTGGCGAACCTCTTCGAGCGCACTCCATTGATCCTCGCCCATAACCGTGCGTCGATCCAAAAAAATCGAGCAACTATCCGCAACATTGTTATAAGCAGTTCCACCGTTGATGAGGCCTACATTGAATGTGGCCTGCATAACACCCACGCCAGGAATATCTATCGATTTCAACGGAATTTCTTTCAAACGTAGAATGGTCTTCGCTGCCATCTCAATGGCATTGACACCCACCCACGGGTTGGAGCCATGCGCCAAAACACCAGTAAAGTGAATTTGAATGGGAGCAGTTCCTTTATGAGCCACCAACAGTTGCAAATCTGAAGGTTCGGTAGTGATCGCAGCGTCAGCTTTCAACCCGTCGTCAACCAAAGCATAACTACCGCGATGCTCTGACTCTTCATCAATGACTGCTGCAACGGCCAGACTCTTTCTCAAATGAACTCCTGACCGTTTCAAGGTGATCAGTGCCATAATTGCAGCCGCCAAGCCACCCTTCTGATCAACCGAACCGCGACCCCAGATACTGCCATCGCGAATCTCGGCAGAAAGTGGATCTGCCATACTCAAAAACGGCACCGTATCACTGTGACCATGAAAAAGTAAGCCAATTTCAGGTAATTCGCCGGGTAGTACAACCAATACGTTTGGCCTTCCGGGCGCCACCTCTCGAAGCGTCACCTGCAAACCGGCATCACGGCAGGCCTTAGCAATGAATTCAGCTGCTGGCCCTTCTTGCCCATTGACGCTCGCCGTTTGGATGAAACTGCGCGTAAACGCGATGACTTCTTCGTCATTGACCAAGCGCAATAGATTGGAACATGAAGAATCTGTTATGGAGTCGGCCATTTGTTCTTCTTCCATAGATCTAACGCCGCGGCTTTACACTTTTCGCGAGCCGCTTGTTCGTCAATCATGGTAAATTGGCGTTTGTCATAGACCAGACGACCATCAATGAAAACTGAACTGACGTCTGCCCGGTCGCACGAGCCCACAATGTGGTTGTAGATATTCTTCTCGAAGACTGGCACGGTGCTCCGGTTATCGAGTAAAGTGATGTCTGCTTTTTTACCCGCTTCAAGAGAACCGATTTCTTTTTCCATGCCCAGACATTTCGCTCCCTGGATGGTCGCCATTTCCAATAATTGTTGATCTGGCCACATTGTCATGTTGTAATAACGAATCCGATGAATCATTTGTGAAGAACGCATGATTTCAAACATCGAATGGGTCATTCCATCCAACCCCAGACCGACTGTCACGCCAGCTTTGACCAGGCCAGCCATGTTGGGCCAAAAACCAAAAATGGCATTACTTTCGGGGTTATGAGCAACTTTTACATTATATTTTGCAAAAATGGCCGGGTCTTCCAATTCATCTATATAAGAACAATGGGCCAACAACACATCTGGTCCAAGGAAACCGATATCTTCCAGATATTTGACAGCCCGTTTACCAAAGCGACGAGTAGTATCAAAAGAATGCCAATAATCATCGCAACAGTGCATCTGAATTAAACGAGCTCCCCGACTGCGAGCTTCATTCACAGTCTCTTTCAGTAACTCTGTCGAACAAGTGAAAGTTGTATGAACATTAAAGACGCCCTCTACCCGGTTGTTTTTACGCTGATGAGATTTTTCAAAGAATTTAATGTTTTCCTGCATTCCTTTTTGAGCAATCTCTTCACCCAAACGTCCGGTCGTTTCAAAACCGATAAATCCGCGAATACCTGTCTCTTGCATGGCCTCATCAACTGCATCTAAAACGCCCGGTAATGCGTTGGGTCCTTCAACCGTATCGGTGGTCGTAGTAATTCCGCTGCGGATGTTATCCAGACTATTCACTAAACTTCCAGCATAAAGTTGCTCTTCGGTTACCTGGTCTTCCAGATTGGCAAACCAAAACCGCTCCATCCAAGATATAAAGGTAGAACCAGTTTCCTCTTCGGGCCCGCCATATGGCAAACTGCGAACAACCGCACTGTAGAGGTGATTATGTGTACTAATAAAACCGGGCAGGGCGATCATTTGCCCGGCATCGACAGAATCATACTGACCTTCTGGCAAGCCAACTTCATTGGCCGCTCCCACTTTTACAATACGACCATCCTCTATCCAAATGTGACCGTTTGGGATGATCGGCTGTTTCGGATTCATGGTCACAATAAGGGCGTTCTTGATCACATACATATATTTATCTTTCTCCTTTTTATCCGTTATTTATGCTCAGTTAGTCTTTGAATCAAAAGATCGTCCGACTCTTGCAAAAAAAGAACCAATGTTATCCAAAGCTACCTCATCATCAGGCAGAGGTAAAACTTCAGCCGTAATCGGACCAACATAGCCGATTGTATGCAAAGCATTAAAGACCGCAGAAAAATCGAGGTGCCCACAACCGGGTGCTTGCCGATTGCTATCAGCCAAATGAATGTATCCAATCCGTGAATTTGCCTTTAAAAGTGAAGAACTGATATCTGCTTCTTCCAAATTCATGTGAAAAGTGTCGGCCAATAATTTAAAGCGAGGGTCGCCGATTTCATCTAAAAGTTCAAGACCCTGTGCGAGAGAATTAATGAAATTGGTCTCAAAGCGATTAATGGGTTCAAGAAGCGGGGTCACACCACAATCCACCGCATATTGTACACAGGTGCTGATCGCTTTGACCGCAGAGGCACGTTGACTTTGTTTTTCTGAACAGCTACCTTCCAACCCACCTCTCACGCTGCCCAAGATTACCATCGCATCCAGGCTGGCGGCCAGATCTATAATTGATTTGAGTCGTTCAACTGTCTGACCTTGTTTTTCGACCTGACTAGCAGCCAGGTACAATCCATCTTGAAAATAACTTTGTCCGGTAGCAATCGCTGAAACCTTTATTCCAGACTCAGCTAATAGTGCTTTCAGCCGGTCAGTCTGAATATCTTCAGGATGGCGAATACTCAATTCGACACAAGAAATACCTTTCGCAGCTAACGCCTTTAATCCTGTTTCCCAGCGACCTGCAAATAAAACCGGTCCAAAAGAAGTCGGCTTAATAGATATCGATACGCCAAATTTTTGAGATGGATACTTAAAGAACTCACTGGCATCGGCAGGGTGGATGATGGTTTGATTGAGCCGAGCTACCCGCTTTACATGACGTCCCATTTCGAACGAGGTTTTAAGCCATTCATCAAGAATTCCGGTAACACGTTGTGGCGAGACTATCCATGCCCCAAGGGCCAGGATATTTGCATCATTATGAGCACGCCCCTGATGAACTGTGAAGGTATCATGACATAATGCTGCACGCGCTCCCGGAACTTTATTAGCTGCCATCGAGACACCAATTCCGGTTCCACAAATAACAATTCCACTGTCAAAGTTACCTTGCACTACTTCCCAGGCAACCTTTTGCGCATAATCTGGGTAGTCAACAGGAACTTCATTACTATCCGTCCCCGCATCCGTGACATCTACTCCTAAAGAAGTGAGATACCTTTTCACCTCTTCTTTGAGAGGGAAGCCCACATGATCCGATCCCACAACAACTCTTTGCATAACTTCTCCTTGATAAAGGTTAACCATATGCCAACCGTAAAATTAATATATTAAGGAAAGGGCCCGAAAAAAGCACTATTCGGTCCCCCCTCTGAAAAATAATCCATTCCCGTTATTAATTTACACTGGTGGTGCAACCCCGGTCGTTTCCCGGGTGATAAGACGAACTTCTGCCGGTTGAGTCAATTTTGGATCAGGTATCTCTTTATTGATTAGCGCCATTAGTAGAATTGCACTGCGCCGACCCATTTCAAATTTATCCAAATGAATTGTAGTCAAAGCAGGGCAAGTGAATGCAGCCTGCGAAATATCATCAAAACCAACCACTGACAAATCTTTAGGAACATTTAAGCCGCGTTCAAAAGCGCCTCTCAAGACGCCAATTGCCATCATATCGTTATACGTAAATACACCCGTCGGAGCACAAGGAAGATCAAGCAATGAAAACAAAGCTCTTCTTCCGTCGTCCAAAAGAAAACCACCTTTGATAATCAACTCTGGGTCAAAGGGGATTTGCGCTTCAGCGAGTGCATCCATGTACCCTCTCAACCGCCCCTGGCTGTGACTTAATTCAACTGGCCTTGAAATATAGCCAATTCTTTTATGTCCCAGTTCAATCAGGTGTCGGGTGGCAAGATAACCACCGTGATAGTTATCGGTTACTAAAGCCTGCAGATCAGCCTGTGCTCCAACCCGGTCAAAAACGACTGTGGGCAGCTCAGAAAGCGCTAATTCTTTCAGGGGTTCCACATTAGAAGAAGCCGGAATCCAGATGACTCCATCAACTCGTTCCGTGCGTAGTAATTCAACAAATTGAAACTCTTTTTCAGTATTGTAACTTGAATGTAATAAAATAACCTTATAGCCATTATTGAAAGCAGTCTCTTCGATTCCGCTCACCACTTCAGCAAAATAAGGGTTATGGGTATCAGGAATAACCAAACCAATTGTAAAAGTCCTCTGCATTCGCAAATTGCGCGCAACTGCATTCGGTTGATAACCTAATTGATGAATCGCCTCCAAGACTTTTGTCTTTGTTTCATCAGAAACAGGTCGCGGTCCATCGTTGATCACATAAGAGACCGTTGCGGAAGAGACTTTAGCCAATCGAGCGACATCATCACGGGTAGCTGTCAAATGAAATCTCCAATCTACACCTGTCGTCTACACGTGTAGATAACAAATAATATAGACCTTTTTTCAATATTTTCAATTATGACATTTGTCACTGTTTAATTATTACATTTTGTAAGTTTATCGCAAATAATCAGGTTATAGCAAACAAAAAGGTCATCACAGAGAATTCGGCGTTGCCAAAATTGGGCTTGCGCACATTGCAAGGTAGGAATCAAGAAGAGAATATAGAGTTTGTTGTATTCCAATGAACATATTTCTGCCATTTCTTTGCGTTGCGATTTATTGGGATCCTTATAAAATCAATCCAGAAATATGAAAACCAACCATTGGTTTACCGCCACACCATTTTTAAGGTGGAATATGCTGTAATCTTTTTTCATTATCCAATCGGCTGCTGCAAAAAGGTAAACCCGAGTTTCCATCTTTATTAATCGGATCACTTTTTTATAGATAACCAAACTCTTCCTTCAGTCGATTGATAATAAAGTGTGTCTATTTGATTAATTCAACCAACTAAAGGGTTTCCAACCCATATTATCGAGGAAATGGCTATTTTTGTAATATTAATTCAGTGACAAATGTCATAATTGAAAATAGTAACGACAAAGTGTTATATTAATTCCGATCTACACGTGTAGATGAAAAGATTGAGTTGAATACCCCTGCCAAAATTCCATTCTGTAATAGTTGTCGATACTATAAATGGCAAATCAAGGCAAGACCGGCTCTTTATAAAATACCATATCGGCAACTCGTCTGCCAGGTGGTCAGACAAATATTATGACTCGCATTTATGTATGTTTTGTTTTATCGATATGTCTGGCAATTTCATAAACATACAACTCTCTTTGGTCAAAAGCTGACAGCATAATTGAAGAGATTGCCCTTAATAGACCAAATGAACCTATTTTGTGATTACAGCGTTTTTATTGTGGTTGGTCAAGTTAACAAACATGGTAAAGTTTTGTTAGCAGCACCGTATATCTGGGCAAGATGATGATTAATCTGGTTATGACCACCTTACGTTTGAGCCAGTCAAGCAGCCAATTCTATTACTGAAGGTTTTTTTGGGTGGCATCCAGTTAATTTTTATGGGTATTCTCGGCGAGTACATTGGCCGAATTTATGAC
>PMIV01000102.1 GCA_003158355.1 Anaerolineaceae bacterium | reverse complement strand
GGCTTGTGCCATCAAATGCAGGAAGATCGAGTATTTACGTCCATCCCGCCACATGGTCTGGAAAATATCACTGACGTTACTAGAACCAGTTGGCTGATCGCTGGTTGCGCCGCCAGAGGATACGCCAGACAAAATCTTGTTAGCTTCTTCGAAAAAGATCTGCATTTTTGGGAATTTCACACCAGTAAGAGATTCTCGCCGGCGCGAGACCGCGTCAAAGTAAAGGACTGAGGCCAAAAGGGAAAGAATGGCAATCTTTGAAAACTCATCCGACATTTCTGCGCCTCCCTCGATGACCACGATGCCCCAAGGGTCGTCTTTGGGGCCAAGCAACCCCAGGTCCTCGACCGGCAGACTATCCGGGCCGGGTCCGTATTGGCTGGCCATCTCCCCTTCTTCAAAGGTTTCGAGACGGAGTAAAAGACCTTCCAGACTGGTTCTGGCAGTCTGATCGTTCTTTCCCAGGGAATCCATCGTTTCGCGTAATTGTTTGACGACGTTGGCAAAGCTTGCTTGTTTGCTGCGTTCAACTGCAATAGCCTGTCTATCCGATGGTTGTAAACCGGAAAGTTTGTCACCTATGGATACAAGAGATAAAGCAATGTTGAGTTCAATACGCCGGGTAATTACAGCATTGACTTCATCTAAGTTACGAACAACAGTGTAGCCATCGTGAGAAACATCGTTGTCAAGCAAAACCCCTTTGTTGACATATAAATTCGTAATAGCGCGACGAAGATAATTAAGCTGTCGGGGTCCCATGCGGCCAGTGTTGGCAAATAGTTCGGCCACCATATTGCAGTATCGCCGCGGGTCCATGCGTTTGGGAACCTGTAGGATATTCCAACGCAGAGGTCGTCTGGCACCGGGAAAGATTTGTCGAATATCCACCCGGCCGGCAAGTCCTGCCCAATTCAACGCCCTGCGCCAGCCTTGCCCGAAATCGAGGACAATGGTGCGGTAATGCCAATTCAGAGTTGTCTCATACGCCAGGCGTTCGGCGGCTACGCTTTTACCAAAACCGGTATCTCCGCAAAAAGCGGTGTGAAAATGTCTATCAGGGGCCAGGCGCAGGGGAATGTTGGTCACTTCGGCCAATTCGCTTGACCATAAATTGCCGAGAATGACCCCCTTAGTTTGGGGATAAAAGGCAAAGTCAGGGGTACTTTCCTGGACTGTAACAGCCGTACCAAGTTCGTACATGCCCGGAGAAGTGTAAGCAGCCACCTGTAAAAGCGTGAGCAGGGTGGTATCTACCAACCCACTTGTCACCAGAGGAATTTCACCGATCCTCTTTGAAGGGGAGAATACCTGAGCGTGATTCAGAATATAGGCTTCTTCTTCAGGTAACAGCGTGCGAGTTTGCACTCCGGTCACGACATCTTCAGTCCCTGAGAAAGCTTCTGGAATCAGGCCCATCATGGCCTGTTTGGATTCGGGAGTCCTCGTAAAGGCATAACAATCACAGTAATATCCCCCCTCAATGCTTGCACCTTTTAGTAATGCTTGCTGAGTACGCAGTATTTGAGTGATCAGAATAGCAGGGTCACTCTGCCACTGGTTCGTCTCGCTGATCGAAAATGACGGGGAAACACCTACAGATAAACCACCAGAGGTTCCATGTCCAATTGAATCCGATGCAGAGGTGCCTTTACTGGTCGCATCAGATTGGTTAGTCGCATCTGATTTACTGGTAGCATCAGATTGACTGGTGGTATTGGCTGTTGAATTGGTGACCCCGCCACCTGTGCTACTTGATTCGGAATGGGATACTGCAACTGAATGACCGGTGCCATTTGAGGACGAAATGGCTGTAGACTGACTGGTAGTATCTGANNTACAACACCTGGTACACCCGCGCCTATCGAACCACCAACAGTATTTCCATAATTCGTACCAGAATTTGATCCGGTGGATTCGGTTGTGCTTTGTCCTTCTGAATGTGCTGAACCTGTTGCGTTAGTAACACCGTCAGAATGAGAAGTGGAATCTGTGACGGTTACTCCATCTGTTTCCGATTTGGACCATGTAGATGAATCTGCGTGTCCTACCGAGTGGGCCGTACCGTCAGTGTGAGCCGTACCATCCGTATGGGCCGTGCCATCCGCATGGGATGTACCTGCATTCGTCCCTGTTCCGTGTGCGGTACTGTCTGTCATCGATCCCATTAGGATTGCCGGTAGACTAATCCCAAAAGAAGCCCCTCTTGATCCGAGTTGCCGGGAGGCCCATGTGCTGGTGTATTCTGCCAGTCCAATCAGCATTTCACTGATGTCTACGAATGTAATTGGCGAGGTAAGAACCATGAAAAGAAAATCTTCTTTGAGTTTGCTCATTCCCCGAAAGAGAATCTCATTTTGCTGCTCTGTGAAATTTTGTGATGCTTTATTGCCGTCAACAACGGGGTTCCTAAATAACGGGTCGCTGCCCCCCTTCTCGTTCTCGCGCGGATCGGGTTGGCCAACGACAACGAGAGCGTTTTTCATTCCCCCCATAGCATCAAATATCCATGAGCTGGTACTTGTTTCCAGTGGTCCAAGCTTGAGCTGGCGGTAGGCTGAGGACATGGCTGCCTGGAGCGTAGCAATCGCGCCTTTGGAGGCATTTACGGCTGTTTCCAATTCGCTGGCAAATACGGATACTCCGTAACATTGGATAATGCCAACAGATGGGTTGGTAAAAATGCCGGCAGTGAGATAGACAAAAGATACTTTCGCTCCGTAAAGAGAACGCAGCACGGTTCGCATTTTTTGCAGTAATCCGGCGTCTGCGCGGGCATCAAGAGGTATAAATTTCAGTTCCAATAATCGCACTACCCGGTATCCTGAGTAGCGCTTCCCATTTTCTTCTTCTTCGACTTGATACCAGAGATAGTCCAACTCGTTATGGTCTTTGGTATACCGAATTCCGTTATTAATTAATTTCAGATCATCCGGTGCAAGAGGCGGTTTTTTAAACTGCTCTAGCCAGGGGATTTTTATATCGTTTATTGATCGAATTACCATAATTTGTGCTCCTTTTTTCGAGTACCACAAGCTTGAAAACCAACCAATATTTGAAGGCTGACGTGCAAGCGTTTGCCGCTCGATGGTTGGCTTCAGGGGGACTACGCATGTTAGTTTCCCTGAAGCCTTCCTTTTGCTCCTGGCTCAGTTAGTTGTATTGGTTTCTCAGTTAACTTCTCCTGACTAAGTTGATATCTGACTGGTTCCTGACTTCTCGAATAAGTTGAACTTACTCAATGCATCAATATGAAATCAGTTCAGATAATGCGCCCCGGCAGGGGTCGAACCTGCCTGGTGTTTCTCCTCAAGGGCGGAAATAAATTAGTTACGTTGCCGTAATTGCTTTAGTACGTCGTTTGCTCCTGCAAGCGGGTTGATCAGGGCCATTGGGTTGACAAAGAGTTTTTGCAACAACAGAGAAAAATATCCGAGTGGTGCCACAAACCACAATGCCCATAAGATCATCGTGGTGACGTTCCCGCGGGTATTTGAGATTACGGTCGTAGCGGTGGATGTGGTGGAGCCAATGACTGCCGCCCACTGCTCTGCTGTTAGCGTTGCTGTATAAGACAGGTAGAGTCGGCTGCCAATAACGAGAATGGCATAGATGGCTATTCCGGTTTTTACAAACCAGAGCATGTTGATTTTCATGTCGCCTGGCATGGCAAATATCACAATCGTTCCAGCAATCCACATTACAGCGCCGATCCAGGGGACCGGTTCAGCCATGCCTAGTTGTGCCGCTATCCAAATTCCTAACACAATGAGTGTCAGAATTTGAGCGGTATGGGGTTTTCGTAGATCCACGGCTCGTTGTGAGTAAACATGATTGCTGTCGACCGGAATGACGTTGCCGTAATTCCCTACGCGATTAGGGCGATAGTTTGCTCGGTTTTGAACTTCGTTGTCAACAATGAAAATCAGAACCGCGGCAAAAGCAATGCTAATGATTGTCGGCAAAATATCTGCCAGCCAATATAGGATAAAAAGAAATCCATTAAGGACGTAGATCATGCTGGTCGTGACTACAGAAGAGATAGCTCCGATTATTTCCATGTTTTAGTTTCCNNCCATAGTATCCGGGGTCTTGAAACTGGATTCTGTTGATAGTCGCGGATGCCGAGCATACCTTCGAACCGTTGCACGAGCCAGTAGCGTTTGCCAATCCTGGAACAAGTGCAAAACCCGATTTTTTCACATAGGCCCCATAGTAATAAGCAGAAAGACCATTGGTGATCCAATCCTGACTGGTTTTGGTCAGACTGGCAGTTGCTTTAACCCCGATGATCGGTTCTTTATAATAGACTGTGTGAGAAATACAATCCATCCGGATGAGGGTGGTGATAGTAATCATGGTGCTGGCTTTGCACGAACCTTTGTCACCCGGACAAACCTTTGAAGTGCCGTATACTGGCACCTGTGTGTAATATGTGTAGACAGTTGGCTGTATAGATGCGCTAACAAAAACGTCTGCCCCGCGTTTATTGGGATCTTGTCCAACAACCAATGGATAGTTTGGAGCGATTTTATTAATATTGAGAAAAACTGTGCCTCTGGTAACTGTGGCCGCTGGACAGGAGGGAGCAGTTACGTAAACGGTATCGGCCGCATCTGCAGCGGCTGCAGCTGCTGCACAGGATGCTTCTTGTGGGGCCAGTTTGCAAATGTTGTTGGCGCATCCGGTGGGGCTATCGGAACAACTTGCGTACGCCAGATACAAAGAAGAGATTTGTTTGTCTTTAATATCTGTTTTTATTAGGTTGAGAAATATTTGCCATGTGTCTTTTCCTAGAAGTGAAAACACATCAGTATCGCCGCTATTGACTGTATCGGCAAATAAATTACCACTTACATAATTTTTATAGAGATCGGAAAACGAACTCGACATAAAAAGAGAAGTGATGCTTTTGGAGTCCAACAATGCCTTTGCTGATTCATTCCCTGAAAGAGTACCAACAATACTGCCAACTAATATGGCATCCACTGAGGTGGAATCCACTCCTGACAATTGACCGACCGTATCTGATAATCCAGAGGCGTCAGGATTTGTGGCCATAGCAATCAAGGTACTGGTAGACGGTACAAACACTGTTTTTCCATCCGCGGAAACATATTCGTGACCGGTGGGAACTATGTCTATCGAACCTATTGATATGTTCATCCAATCTGCATTTGGGATGGCTTGTTCGCCTAGATCTGTGACACCTGGGAGAAGATTTCCGTCGTTGTCAAATATTCCACTGGCATTACCTGTACTGGTATCTGCCTGAACTGGACCCACAACGGCTAAGATCATCATCACGGCAAAGCTGACTGAAATTAGCTTACTGATTGCTGGTTTCATTTATTCCTTCT
>PMIV01000179.1 GCA_003158355.1 Anaerolineaceae bacterium | reverse complement strand
CTGGCCGATCTCATCGAATGTTTCTTGGGAACTGCTATTGAACATCGGGTAAGCCCCGCCGGCGATGGTCAGGTCAAAGGACCGCATAAAATTCGCCATCACGGTCGTTCCTGCCGCTGCATAGGTCGGGTCAATGGCCAGTGTTGCCAGCTTTGCACTCAAATATGTGGTCGCCAGGGGCGATAGTGCCGCCGTGAATGTGGTGTTGGTGTTCTGCAGCGCGAAATAATCAGCTTCCACCTTTACCGAGCTCTCCCCGCCGTCCTGGTTCACCTGCCCGGAGATCTTGAGGCTTTTGAACACACTGAAGGCGTGCTGCACTGCCTGCACATTATCCCCGCGTTCAATCGTCAGGCTGTCCTGTGCGTTCGACCCGGTCAGCGACGGCTCATTGGCCCACTGCCAGTCGCCCTTACCGGTGGTACCCTCGGTTGGCGATACCCCACCTTTGAGCAGACAGCTCAGCAAATAGGGAAACAACTCAAAGAAACCGTGATCCCAGCTCAAAGTGTCCTGCACCAGGATTCCCTGGATCAACTTGCCGGTGACGTCCGCGTTCACGCCCACATCATATGGGATAGGCGTAACCTTGCGATCCACCGGGATCTGTTTTTGAGAGATCGGCAGCAACTTGGTGGCCGCTACTGGTGTGCCCTGGGCAAGAGCGCTTTCCTTGCCAATTTGTACTTTACCTAAAACGGGTACTGGTGACATTTACTACCTCCTGTGACTTTTGGTCAGATTCCTAACGTTAATTTACCTGAAAGGCTTTCAAATAGATCCCAATAAACGATGATCCCATAATGCTCAGTCTCATCGCCGTATTTCAAAATGGAGGGTTGCATGGATTTGATGGGTCTGATCTGGAACCCTTCCACCAACCCATTCAATGTATAGCTGACGACTGCTGCCTTTGCGATCAATCGATAATATTGTTCCACATAGCCCAAAGACTTTTTATTGATATCCAGCGTCAGGTGAAATTCGGTTTGCCCGTGCCAGGCGGCGCTGTTCAAGTCAGACTGGTTGTAGCTCAGGTCGTTCGCCTCCGGGAAGAGGAAACTTAAAGCGCATGGCACAAACTGAATGATGTCTGGCAGCTCGTTGAATTCGTAAGACTTCATTGTTTTGCCCTGGCCATCCTTGATCGATTTCCACAGCGCGGCCACTGCCGGTCCCCACAGCTCAACGCCCCACATATCCGCTTTGGTCAATTTAGCCGTTGTCATGGTTATGGATCTCCTCAATCATCCGGTGGATCACATCATTGATCGTATTCACCACCAGGTCAGCAACTTCGCTCACCGTGGGTTGCACAATTGGCCTCGCCTGCAGGCCGTTCCTTCCAATGCTTTTCGCCACCGCAAAAGCCACCTGCAGCGCATTGGTTGCGCTGGCTCCGAGCTTCTTTTGAACCCAATCCACCAGAGCGCTTGCAGGCAAATAAGATGAATTACTTCCACCCTTGGCCCGGGCATCTCGCTTGCGTTCCTTACCCCGCCAGGTGCTCACATTCGCACCCCGGTCATGCCATTGCGCCCCGCCTGCAATTAACCTGAAGATGTGCCTGCGCTTCGAATTAGGTCCCAACGTCAACGTCACCGAACCCACCCCGTTCTGCGTGATCTTGCTGGTCAGGCTCTTCGAGGTCGCCCCCGAGAAAATTGGCATATTTTGCCGTTCTGCTGGCTTGATAACCCCACCCAATTTCCTCATTCCCGGCACCAGATAATCGATATTTACCCCCATCGACTCCAAAAAGGTGAGTTGATTGAGGGCTTCTTGCATACCGGTTACCTGGATCAGTTCGTTTTGGTCTTTCATCAATACACCTTCTATAGCGCGTAATTCTCTTCAATAAACTTGATTTGATTTGGCGGGAACTCGCTGAAATACATGCTTTCGCCTGTTTCTGCGTTCCCGACCCTTCCCTGAAAACCAGACCTGACCTTCATGGTCATCAATCCGGCGATTTGTCTGCATAAATAATTCAGATCATCCGGCACCATATATTCTTGGATAGCCGCTTCATTGTGAACTGCTGCATTAGTGCCATTTACACCCCTCAAAACCACATAAGTTCGATAAACAGAAAGAGGTTCATCATCTGCGTGATTGGTGATCAATGTCTGGTTCCAGCCCCGTTGCACGGTCAACGAATTTCCGCTGACCCGCTCGATTAAAAGGTCTTCACTTTCAACTCGGATTACTTCATCTTCAAAGACTTCGCTTCCATCATCGATTTCGATTATCTGAGATGAATTGACGTCGTCGATCTCGCCGTTTAATTTAGACGTAAGTAGCGTCGGCGCTGGGCTCCCCTTGGAACCATTACCGCAGGTAATAAATTCCTGTTCATCATCGATCAAAAGTACCATGCCAGGGCTAATCAATCCGCCATTGCTGACGATCATTGTTTTTTTTGTCTCAGTCTCTTGAGAGACGGTCAGATCGATCTCCATCAACTCTTCGTATTTTCCCCATAATCCATCGATCTCAACCACATCTTCAGAATGGAACCCGTGTTCGCGGGAGATCATTGTATAAGGCCCATTCGGCCAGCGTCGTTGGCTGGGTTGAAGGGCATAATTCCTGATCTCGACCCCGTTCACTTTTACAGAATTGACTTCCAAAAGGGGTGAAATAGCCAGGGCTTGGTCTTCATGGATGCGATAATCGACCGTAAATGTGCGAATTTCTTTCACGGGGATGAATGGGCCAAACTTCCCTTGGATTGCCTTGCTTGCTTCTTTCAGCCGTTCAGAAAGCCCATCGAAACTACTTCCTTTTTCTCCGGAGTTCATATCACTGATCAGTTGAGCGGTTGTCGCATAGATCTGCACATACTTCGTAGCCATGGCTTTTCTCCAATTTCCACTTCTCCGGAATACCCGGAGAAGTGGAAATGATTTCATAAACGATCTTTATGGTTCTGTTGCCGGGTTATTTGCGTCAGTTGGAGGATTCTCAACCTTCACAGTCTTATCGCCCTTTTTGGTAATTGTCGCTTTGGTTGGCGCCTTGGTTGGCGCTTTGGCCTGGTTCTTGGCTTTTTCTTCGGCCTTTTTCGCCACAGCAGCGGTAAGAACTTCTTCGACCGGCTTCCATCCAGCCCGCTTATGTGCCTCAAGCGTGGAGGGATGGATCGCCAAAACCTCGTTGTCCTTCGTTACCAGAATTAGGTTATCCATGATTTTCCTGGCCTAACCCAATAAGATAGTGATGTTCTCGGATTTGACGGCCTTATATCCCCAGGCGATGCCAACTTCATAGGCAACCCGGCGATATTGGCGATACACGCGTATTTCGAACGACAACCCGGTGATCGGGTCGGTAACGACCATGACTTCATCGGCAGCATCTCCGCCGTCCGGTGCAGCTGGCAAACGGGTTGCCAGGAAGATGGCACTGCGGTGGAAGGCTACATTTGGAGCATAGTCTCCACTGATGGTCAAAGCGTTTCCGGTCGGGATGATCATACGCGCGCCGGGGTTGCCTAAAGTAATAGTTCCAGGCGCAGCGATCCCGTTATTGACAACATATTTATTATTAGCGTCAGCCGCAAAGGTGACCACATCACCAGCCAGAACGGTTCCCGTCCCGGTGATCAAAGCGATAGCCTCGACGCCTTTTGCAGTTGCCCCACTGGTGACATAGGAAGCGCCGGTGCCTTTGCTATGTGTCGAGAGCTGGCCGGATTCGTGGACATCGAACTTGAGCAGCCGTCCGATGGTACCTTCGCGCAGGGTTTGATCGCTGCCAGCTTCATTGGCTTTGAGCAGGATGGATTGTTTACCCGTCAGGGCGGCAATGGTAGTGCTGTTAAACACTGCTTGCAGGTCAGAGGTTGGGCAGCCGTTATCTTTCAAAATCTTGGCAACATTTGAAAGATCGGTCAGATCGCCGTTGGTTGCCAACGGGGTAGCTCCGGCGGTGCCAAACGCGCGTGAAGCATGCGTGATAGCCTCTGTGGCTAGATCGGCTTCGATCATATTGCCGAGAGCGCGGAAGGCATTTTCAAAAGAGTTTTGCACGATGGTGGCTTTGGCGCTCGTCTGAGAAAGTCCCTTCAGCTCTTCGCCGGTCAAATAGAAGGTCTTGCTTTTCGCCTTGCTGATGGTTGCCGCGGGAGCACCTACAGAGGTGTCGCTGCCAGCTGGTCCGGTCGCAGCAGGCACGATATCCGCCGGGTCATCACCAGGCACGACGACTGGCCATGTGATTTGCTGACCAATTGCGGCCTGCTCGGCGCCGGTGTCTTTTAAAACAGCCGGGATGAAACCCACCTGTTCGCGTCCGACAGTATCAAGCGCTAACATGATGGTTGGGATCAAACCATTAAATATATTTCCCATTTCCTACCTCCACTACCAGTAATTTTTTCCGACCTTTAGTCGGAGATTTTCCCACCGGATTTGACGAATTTCATCTTTTCGGCAGGTTCCAACGCGTCGTAAGCAGCCCGCGTCATTTCGCTCTTGGCTTGATTGCCATCATTGAGAGCTTCATCGGTACCAGGTGTCGGCAAAAAATCTGCCGCAGGGCTGCTTGAAGGCTTCGAAGCATTCAAAATGGATTGATAAGTGGCATTCAATTGATCCACTTTTACCTGCGCCTCGTCCAGTTTCTGTCGCAGATCAATGGCCTTCTGCTTCCCTTCATCGGTACCATCATTGAAAGCAGTCTTCATTTCTTGCAAAATGAGTTGCTTCTCTTGCTCGGCCTTTTGCAGGTCGTCGTACACAGGTTTGAGCAATTCGTACATGTCTTCCTCCTTCTAAGAAAAAATATCCAGAAAATCACCGAGACGCTTGATCTCAAGTGCGTTTGCATCCACCGGCAGCTCACTGGTTTGCTCGACCGGTGGTACATTCGTTGACAAAGCTTCATTTTCTACCGAGATTGACTTCATTAGATTCATCACATTGACCGGTAGAGGGGTATAACTATCGAGACAGGCTTTGAATCCAGGCACGAAATTGGCAGGGATCCTGAGGTTCTTGACAGACTTTCCACTGATAACTTCATCCACAAAGCCATAATCCTTCGCTTCAGAGGCCGATAGCCAGGTTTCTTTATCCATAAGATCGGATAAAATACTCCGATCCTTGGCCGTTTTCGAGACATAAACATTTAAAATACCTTCTTTTACTTCGTCGAGAAGATCGGCTGCCTTGCGAAGATCGGTGGCATAGCCCATAGCTACCAAAGTTGGGTTATGTGTCATAAAAAGGGCACCTTCTCGCATGATGACTTGGTCGGCTCCGGTTATAACGATTGTCGCTGCGCTGGCGGCCATGCCAACGATATCTGCTGTCACCCTTCCCGGGTAATCCTGCAAGATGGATCGTATGACATTCGCGGCCACTACTTCTCCCCCTGGAGAATTGACTTTTATCCGGACAGGCCCCCCGGCGCCATTTTCATAAAGGTCATTTTTGAATTTCTTTGGAGTAATTTCATCCCCAATCCATAAATATTCAGAGATTGGGCCAAAAAGCTCTATTTCTGTTTCGCCGCTTTCACTGTTGGCTTTATTGACGACGTTCCAGAAAGCTTCATAGGGTTTCATTACCCCTTGAATTACATGTAAAGGTTGATTTTTCATTATTTGCCTCCATTAGGTAAATCTCTTATACCGGTGGCCGAAATCAATTTTCCGTCCTCACCAATATTGGCCATATTCGCCGCAAAATAATGCCCGTCGCCTTCTTTGTAAGAACTCATATCCTTGATTTGCCTCGCTTCATTCGGGGTCATTTGCCCACTTTCAAGCATCGTTTTTAGATACTCGGCCTGCGATTTGGGATCCATTTGCAGTAAAGATTCTCGGATCCACCTGAAATATTGCGAAGTTTGCTCATCTGTGCGCAGCCATTTCAGCCTGGCAGCCTGTTCCCATTGGGTCAAATAAGGGTTGAGCGTGGTCTGCAGATAATCTATTTGTTGCTGGGTATTCGATTCATAACTTTGCTTGCCCTGATTCAATTTCCATAGGGGTAAACCAAAGAAATTGGCTATTTCAAGATCAGTGAAGTTCATCGTTTCAAGGAACTGCGCATCCACCGGTTTCATGGTGATAGATTCAAACTTTTCAATTTTTTCATCAAAAATTGCTACCCCACCGGAATTTTCAGAGCCGCTGATTGCATCCAGAAACTCAGATTTGATCTTTTTTCTTGCTTCTCCGGCTGTCTCATCCGGGCCCTTTAGACTACCTTTGACATATAATGCCCCGGCCGGGTTCAATCCCTTCCCGCTGATCCTATCTTGGGTTTCATGTGCCCCCAGTTGCCGACCAATTGTTTCTTTTGCATAAGTTATCACTGATTTCCCGTTAATTCCATCAGTCGAATTGATCATCAGATGCAAGATCTCAACATCTGGTATCAGCCGTTCTTTTCCGCTTGGCGAATAGAATCGGTACCAGAGATTTCCCCAGGCATCGAACTCAGGGAATACATTGCTTGCAGGCAAAACGAATAATTCCCGGCTTCCTAACGGGCACCAAATATAAGCGTTTCCCCAATAGATCATCCACAAAACGGATGTCTTTTTGAATATGAAAGGATTCATCCATCGATTTGGAGAGATCTCAATCAGGTAAGGCATATTTCGTAATAATGGATCAGGTTCGATACGTTGTATCGTCCCTCCCATACGATAGAATAGTTGGAAAGGCATACTTGCAATATCGTCGCTGATGATGTTTCCGCATCGGTAAGCAGAAGAGAGAGTTTTGGAAACCTCGGGGGTAACCCGCTTACCGGCCTTAGTATGCGTTCCTCCCATTGATATGGAATCGTAATTTGGAGTGGGAATGGCCACTGCAGGTACTGTAGTCAGTGCATTGTGAATTTCTCGGATTGCATTAGCGATTGCCATCTTTACCTGCTACTTTCGTTTTACTTTCTCGTGCAAGTTCCACAACGATGCCCCAAATAAGCACGATCACACTGGCCATGTAAATAGCCGCTATGAGACTCCATAAATAGGTAGCTACCACTATTCCGCAGGATCCGAGTACCTGTAAAATCAAATAGTCTTTATTCTGGATCTTCTCGAATAATTTCTTCATCACATACCCCATTCATCGTCCAGAATTTCACTGGTTGAGTCTGATGAAACAGCATCTTTCAATCTGGGCAACCCGGAAAGCGCATTGATGATGGCAGCAAGTAGATCGATTCGTTCAGTGCTTCCCTCAGTGGGTTTAGCTAAAATAATGTTGGCATTACGGTCCGGTTTTGTGTGCGCATTTCCAACGCAAAACTTCAGAAGTGGGCTGCCATCATGCACGAGTTTCCCGCCGGCCACCAGCTCTCTGAAAAGCTTTGTTGGCTCACTCAGAGTTTGATAACCCTGACGAACAACAACGCAGGTATATTCTTCTTTCATCAGTTCGGTGGCAAAATGGGTGGCGTTATAGGGGTCATAATCAACCTCACTGATTTCCCAATCGTTATCGAGTTCCATATCTTTCATATGGATCTCGATTTCGCTGTAATCAGTGACCGCTCCCTCGGTTTTTTTCAGCCATCCATCGATCTCGAAATCCTTATAGTTGACCTTGTCGGTTTTCTCGTGTTGATCAAGCGCTTCTTCTGGCATAAAGCCGGTAGCACAAATGGCCACGCGTCCATCAGGGAGAGCAAAGACAAAACCGTCTGCTGTCAGATCGATGCTTCTCGAAAGGTCGAACCCAATGTTACACAACATCCCGCGGGTCAAATCTGCGAATGCAGCCCGTTTCTCATCCGGGGTGCCTTCTTGCCGAACTGCCAGGTTATCCCATTTCGCCATGATCTCGCCCATATAGCTGTCTTCGTTTCCATACACCCAGCTATCCAGATGTTTGATCCTAAAGTTGCGAATCTTCGATGGGTTTTGTGATGAAAAAACTTCGTCGTGAAGTTCTTGTAAGAATTGGACGCCTTCTGGTGTTAGACCCTTTAAAGGATTTGCCTTGATCCAATTCTTTGAATCGTGTTCATCATCATCCGGGTCCAACTCACGAATCATCACGAAATATCGCTCATTGACGATCTCGCCGCTGAGAATTTTTTTACAATAAGCATATTCATTCCAGCATGGGCTTTTCCCTGCATTGAAACCTGCCGTTGTGGTGATCGAGAATAAGCCTTGCGCTCGCTGACCCCATGCTGACCAAATCACATCATAGATCTCAGTGGTTTTATGAGCATGAAACTCATCGAGAAAAGCACCGCTGGGGTTGAACCCATCTTTGTTTTGTGTGTCTCGAGAGAAAGCCTTTAACTCTCCGCCGCGAACTTTATGGCTAATCGCATATTTATGAATATCCAGCCTGGAACGAATGTCCGGGCTTTTTTCTGCCATTCTCTTGGCATCTTTGAAGATGATCTGCGCCTGGTTGCGATCCACGGCTGCTGTATAAACTTCAGGGCTCTCTTCACCGTCCCCAATCATCAAATAAAGTTCTATCCCGCTGGCTATGGTTGACTTGCCATTCTTACGGGCTTCCTGTAGATAGGCTTTTAGAAACCGTCGAAACCCAGTATCCTTGTGAACCCATCCGAAGATACTGCCGACGTCAAATTTTTCGAAGTCCTCCAGGATGATCGGTTTCCCAGCGAGAGGCCCTTTCACATGACGCAAGTAGGTGAAGAAGTCGTAGACCTTATTAGCCTTTTCTTCACTAAACACCCAGGGGAAATCCTTTGTGCCCTGTCGCTTCAAATCATCCAGGTGGCGCTGGCAAGCGAGGTATTCAGAATGGCCCACAACTCTCTGACCATTAACTACCTCAAGCGCATATTTTGTCACTGGATGAATTTCTTTTACAACTACCATTAATCAAATTCCTTACCGAAATTGTCTTCGATCTCATCGGCCTTTTTCTTTACCAGTCTTGCTCGCGATGCAGGTGATAATCCCAATGAGTCGGCTAATGCTTTTTGTAAACGAACATAGGCTTGATAAGCTTTTATGTCGTCAACATCCATATTTTTTTTTGCTAAAGTTCTCTTCTTTGCCACAACATCGCAATACGACTCAAGCAATTCCGTATCAATGTTGTCGAGAAGTTCGAGACCTTCTACCGATTTCAATACGCGATTCCAAATGACCTTTGCCTCTTTTGAAAGTGATTCCGGAGCGTAAATCCCTTTCGGCTTTTTGCGCTTTAGCTGAGCGGCCGCTTTTTCGCGTGCTTCCAGTTGCTTCGCGGTCCAGTGCTTCCCGCCGCCCTCTTTCATCACTTCTATGGTTTTGCTTTTCGTAGGCATTCATTTGTTTACCGTTTTTACAGTTTTGATCGGGGAATATTTCACGCATTTGCTACACACACGGTTTACTTTTGATTGCGTGAAACTTTATTGGTACCCCCGGTCCTTATCTTTTTTTTTATTACCGAAGCCGCCGTCTTCCATTGCGGTTTTCTTATCATGGCAATGATCACACTTGCCATCGAGATTACTCTCATCATCTGTGCCGCCCTCTGACTTGGGTACGACGTGATCGACTTGCGTCGCTCTGACTTGTTGATTGGGATGATCACCAAATGGATCAGAACACCAAGGATGTTTCAGTAGAAACGCAATTCGTTTCATGCGCCATGCGTATCCATACCCACGTTGAGTGGATGAGCCACGCGCCTGATCTGCTTGCCTGGCATGGAGCGCGCATCGGCTGCCATCTCTCACAAGAGTATGGCAGCCAGGATAAGTGCAAACATGTAGGGCGTGGGAAGGCATGACTAAGTTGACCTTCGTCTGTTAGCGGTCACGGTGTTATCACGGACGTATCGATCATGTTCTTCTTGTTGCTTTTGAACATTAGTAAGTTGAAGACAGATCGATTCATTCATATGATTTATCGCTGTGATGACAGAGTTGTTTCTGTTCTCAAAGGCAGCGTCCCGTCTATCAAGGGCGTCCATGAATTTCTCTTGGCTTTGGACCATTCGCTTATTCATTTCGAGCGAATACCAAATGAATACCCCAACCAAAGGAACTTGAATCAGAAGAGACACCCAGTTATCCATTGGATCACCCCGCTGAGGTGGTAGCGGTATCTTCTGAGGTTTGCACTGAAGAAGTTGCAGTCTTCATCAACGCCTTCAATTCCTTAACCTTTTGTGAATCAGGTGAGGCATAGTCAGTTACCTGATTAACAATGATCGCAGTCGCTGTTACTTGAATAAAGGCAATAAATCCAATTGATCCGCACACAATACCCGCAATAGTTACCAACCCCCAACATGAAAAGAAGTACATCAAAAGGGACATAAGAATTACAGAGATTACATTTGCTAGAACTTTTGCTAGAGTGGAAATTACTGCAAATTTTTCTGCCAATGGCGGATAATAGGAAAGTAAGAGAGAAAGCCCAAATGCATCAAGCGACAAAATCAAGCCATAAGAAAATGTCGCATTGGCACCTGATAAAGAAATGCCCAGGATTCCGAAAACATAATCCAGGGCCAACAGAATCA
>PMIV01000140.1 GCA_003158355.1 Anaerolineaceae bacterium | reverse complement strand
GTCATAAATTCGGCCAATGTACTCACCGAGAATACCCATAAAAATTAACTGGATGCCACCTAAAAAAGCAACTACGATAAGCGTCGATGCTTGCCCGGCCAGAAAAGCAGAACCACTTAACCGCAATATGATCATCACGACCAAAAATATAAAACTGACCGCTGTAATGAATCCACCCGCATAGATAGCCATTTGTAGTGGGAAGGAAGAAAAACTGGTAATTGCAGTAATTGCCAGTTTGAGCATTTTCTTCAATGGATATTTAGATCGACCAGCAAAACGGGCAGCGCGTTTGTAAGGAACACCCACCTGTCGGAAGCCGGTCCAGATCGACATACCGCGCAAGAATCGTTGACGTTCGCGCATTGTGTTCATCACATTGACCACTTTACGATCCAGCAAGCGGAAATCACCGCTGTTCATCGGAATTTTAATTTCAGTGATCTTATAAATAACCCGGTAAAACATCGATGCCGTGAATAGTTTGAACCAACTTTCGCCTTCACGCTCATCACGTACTGCATAAACGACTTCGAATCCTTCACGCCATTTGGCGATCAATTCAGCCATGACTTCAGGAGGGTCTTGCAGATCAGCATCGATCACGATGACAGCATCCCCCCGGGAATAATCCATGCCTGCGGTGACAGCGATCTGATGACCGTAGTTGCGGGCGAAGATCACCGGCCGAATGTGCGCATCTGTCTTGGCATATTTGCGAATAATGTCACTGGAACCATCTGTTGAGCCATCATCCACCAGGACCAATTCCCAGGTGTCTTTTGTCTGCTCCATTACTGCTTTCACGCGGCCATAGAGTTCATCCAGACAATCGGTCTCATTGTAAACTGGCACAATCACGCTAAAAACTGGTTTCATAGCTTACCCTATTATTTATTCTTCTCAAGAAATTTCTTTAAAGAAGCCATGGTTGGTTCGATCACTGGCGCTTCATGAACAGACATCATGGCCGCACGGACGTCTTTCAAGCCATTTCCAGTATTGATGACTACCACGGGGTCTTCTGCGGTGATCACCTTGGTCGCCAATGCCTTCTTTAGCCCAACGAATGCGGTTGAGCCGGCAGGTTCAGCAAAAATACCGTATTTGCCTATTTCAGCGATTCCGGCGATGATCTCTTCATCACTCACGGTGATGTATGCGCCGCTGGTTTCAACTGCTGCACGCACGGCTCTTACGCCGTCGCGGGGTAGATCCACGCTGATCGAATCGGCAATCGTCCTTGCGCTGATCGGTATGATCGTTTCATTTCCTGCGAAATAAGCATTTGCCACTGCTGCTGATTTATCCGATTGAATACCGAAAATTCTCGGCATGGTCTTCAACCAACCTAACGCCAGCAGATCTTTGAATCCCTTATGGATACCGGAAATGATGTTGCCATCCCCCACCGAGACAAATACATTCAGAGGTCTGGAGTCATTCGGAAGATTGAGGCAAATTTGTTCCCAAATTTCCAGCGCTGCTGTCTTTTTGCCCTCAGCAGTAAATGGGTTATATCCGGTATTACGGCAGTACCAGCCAAATTCATTCGCTGCTTCAATGGTCAGATCAAAGGCTGAATCATAATTACCATCCACCAGGATCACTTTTGCTCCGTAGACAAGCAATTGGGCGATCTTGGCTTGCGGAGCTGTTTTAGGGGCAAAAATAATGGCTTTCTGCCCGATTGCAGCAGACATACCAGCCAGAGCCGCACCGGCGTTGCCGGTCGAGGCGGTCACAACAATTTCTGCGCCGATCTCACGTGCCCTGGCTACTACAACCGAACTGGCACGATCTTTAAATGAACCAGTTGGGTTGCGTCCTTCATCCTTCATCCAAAATTTGTTCAACCCCAGAGCTTTCGCAAGTGCCGGGGGAGAATACAATNNGTGCGCGAGGTAATGTCCTCCACCTGGTACATTGATCGAATTGCTTTGTAATCCATTTCAATATCCAGGTTTCCACCGCAGCTAGGGCAAGTGTACAAGATGGACGCTGGCATGAATTCCTTTTTACAGATTGAACAACGATAACCAATATAATGTTGACTCATCAAGCTTTCCTATTCATTTTCAAATGGAACACCAAGGGCTGCCGGCGGAGAAGTACGCATGGCGCGCAATATTTTTGTGATACTTCGTCGGACGTTTTCTGGCAACCCGGCCAGGGTTCGATCTACCCAATCCGCGTTGCCAATATTGACAAAGAGCAGTGCCAGAATCATCAGCGGGAAAGGAGCCACCTGGAAGATACGGGAATTCACATTAGGCATGAGCGGTTGCAGGATAATTCCCATGTATTGGAAGACAACAAACAGGTAAGAACCCAATGCACCTTTGATCGGATGCCAACCGCCAAAAATGGTGATTGCCAGGATGATCCAACCGATACCGTCGAACCCGGAGAGTGTGCCGTTCCAGGTCTTAACACTCAACGAATAAAGAGCACCACCAATCCCGACCATAGCTCCGCCAATACCAGTATAAATGTAGCGCATGCGGTTTACATTCGCTCCGCGGATATATGCCGCTGAAGGTTTTTCACCTATACCGGTAAGCATTAATCCCTGGTGTGTTTTAAAGATCCAGATATAACAAAAAAGAACCGCCAGGTAACTGAAATAGGTCAGTAAGGTTTGTTTGAATAATATCGGGCCAATGAAAGGAATTTGGGATAATAATGGAATAGGGACGGTTGGCAATAGTTTTACATGCACTCCAACATAGGGAGCACCTAAGAAATAAGCCAGACTTTTCGTCGCAATCGCCAGAACGTACCCCACAGCTATTTGAGATTGTTTCAGTCCGATACTCATAAAAGCGATCAACAGAGCGATCAAAGCACCTACCACTGCAGCCGCAAGGAAACCAATAATAAAACTATCTGTTGCCGTCGCAGCAGCAAAACCTACCATAGCTGCTAAAATGAGGCTGCCGTTAAGAGACAAATTCATAACGCCTGCCCGCTCGGTAATGGTTTCTCCCATCACACCAAAGATGATCGGGCCAGCCCAAGCGAAGATGGATCCAATGCTGTTGGTTAGTGAGCTATCCATTTCGCGCTCCTTTGTTTTTCTTTGTAAGAATTCGGCGAACACCATCCATGACCAAAACAAACATTACTAACAAACCCTGGATAACACCTGAGAGGTTGGAGTCTAATTTTAGATCAATTCCCAACCCTGATGCACCTTTGCTTAAGGCGATAAAAACAAACGCGATTGGAGCGGTTACAAGCGGTTGAATATTGGCCAACATGCCAACCATCAACCCCAGGTATCCGTATCCACCCGAAATGTTATTTCGCAGCACATGGTAGAAAGCTGTAACCTGTAAGGCACCGGTTAAGCCTGCAAAAACACCGCAGAGTATAAAAGAAATCAACATGTACCGGCTTGTTGGGATCCCCATTAAAAATGAGGATTTATTATTCTTGCCAACGGCTTTTAATTTCAATCCAAAGTAAGTGCCTTTTAAAATGATTGCGGTCACAATCACACCTGCAATTGCAATCCCGAGGGCCCACAGACTCAGATACGAACCGGTGATTTGAGGTAACCACAACGCATGTGGAAGCATTTTTGTACTTCCGTTGGCAACCCCAATTGGTTTCCACGGCCCATAGACAAGATAAAGCATGATTGCATCAGCTATAAAGTTGAAACCCAGCCCGCCAAAAATTTCATTTACACCGCCAAAATTTTTCAACAGGCCGACCAGTAGTGCCCATAAGGCACCACCGATAATTCCGGCTAATATCGTCAAAATGATTATGACTGCAGGAGAAGGAGTAGTTGAATCCATGAAAATCCGGATCACCCCATAGGAGAAAATTGCTCCCATCTCGATCTGCCCCTCCATGCCAATATTCCAAAGACCGGCTGTAAATGTAAACATAAGCCCAATGGAAGCCAACACCAAGGGTACCCAGGCCTGCAAAACCTGTGTAAATGCACCCATAGAACCAAATGAGCCAATAAAAATTACCTGGAACACTTTCAAGGGGTTTGCCTTCATGATCCAAATGATCAGGCAGGTAAAGACTAATGCCAGGACCACCGCCAAAGATAATGAACTGAAGCGATTGGTCAGCATGGTCAAGAAAAAAGAATTGCGGTTGGGCTTGGTTTCGTTTTGTTTTGTCATCATGGATTTACCTTTTCTCTCTGTTAATCCCAACCTTTACCACCGATTAGTTGTCCAAGTTGATCAACGGTCACCTTCGATGCATCTAATGGCTCAGATACTTTTCCGCCAAAAAAGACTAAAATACGATCGCTGTATTGCAGTACTTCTTCAAGATCAGAAGAGACGAAGATAATACTGGCGCCTTCCTTACAGCGCTGTTTCAGCTTTCCCCAAATGTACATGGAAGATTCAATATCCAGACCGCGGGTGGGATGATCAAGTAAAAGCAGCTTGAGGGGCTGACGCAGCAACGCCAATTCAGCCCGCTGTTGATTTCCCCCAGAGAGGGACTCTATTTTATTTTCAGCAGTCCCTTTAATATTGAAATCTTTGATCCGGTGTTCGGTTAAGGTGGCTGCTTCTTTTTGGTTGATGAAAAATCCTGTCTGCTTTTCAGAAAGAATGAAATGCTCTTTGAGGTTTAAGCCGGCAATAAGGCCTTCTTCCAACCTCGCTGCAGGCAGGAAAGAAATTCCGGAATTCTTAAAGTTGAAATAATGCTTTCCCAGTAGGTCTTCTTTTGCAAGACCATCACCATAAATCCAGATATGACCGCCGCTTGGGCGAATGATCCCCGCCAGGGCGCGCAAGAGCAGCCCCTGACCAGAACCTTCCATACCTGCCAAACCAATCACTTCGCCCTTTTGAATACAGAAATTCACATTTTTAATAGGTAAACGAATATCGTCAATCTCCAGATCGTTGATTTCGATATTCAATTTTTCATTTGCTTCACATATTTTTTCGTTTTGACTAAGCGTCTTGCCAAACATCATCGTAACCAGTTGATCTGTGTCATAAGGGGGTTTTACTTGCCCAACATTTTTCCCCTGACGAAAAACTGCAATTTGACTGCAAAGTGATTCGACTTCTTCAAGTTTGTGAGAAACAAAGATAATTACCTTACCTTGCTCAGATAATTTACGTACCATCGCAAATAGTTGCTGCTTTTGCATCGCAGAGATACCGGTAGTAGGTTCATCTAAAATCAGCACTTCAGCGCCTAACCAGAGCAATCTCAATATTTCAAGTTGCTGCCGCTCTCCCACTGTAAGGCTCTCAATATATGCATCAGGTGAAACATTAAAATTAAATTGTCGCTGCAATTCTTGAAATTCCGCCAAAACCCGTTTCCGATTAGGAAAGGTTCCCTCTTTGCTGCCTGCGATCAGGTTATCCAGCACCTTCATTGGAGGAAAATCCAATGGATCTTGATGAAGCATACCAATACCCAGCTTAACCGAATCAGCCGGCGAAGAAATTATGACTGGTTTACCACCCAGAAGAATACTACCAGAATCAGCTTGTATAAAACCGGAAAGCACCTTCATTAGCGTACTTTTTCCGGCACCATTTTCACCTAAAATACCTTGAATTTCTCCAGATTGAACAGTAAGAGAAATATCATCATTGGCGTGAACTTTTCCAAATGTTTTTTGAATATTTCGTAATTCAACGTCCATGAAACCTCACTAGGGCCTAAAACAAGGAGAGGGAAGGCAAGAATGCCTTCCCTCTTTGCAGTAAAACTATTTGGAAACACTTTCACCGGTCATGCCTGCAAGCAATTGCGGCATGTACCAAATTTGTTGATCGGTAGCAGCAGCGCCATCGGCCAAATAAACTGTTCCGTCCTGATATTTGATGGGGCCCTTCCAAAGATTGAGGCCGCCAGCAAGTTCAGCAATGAAAGAATCTAATTTTTTAGAATTGTCTGCGGATAAGGCAGCACCCTTCTTGAAACCAACTGCGGAAGTATCCGCATTGTTGATATCTTTCCAATCCGGTGCCTGATAAACGAACTGGCGAGTGTAGGTACCATCTTTTACAGACTTGAGAACTGGCAGCATCATAACACCCCAGTTGTAATAGGGAACACCCAAGCAAGCATCGGGTGCTACGCTGCAAGCATCTTCATAGTCATACTGGACAGCATAAACATCTTTGCCCTGATCGCGGAATTTTTTGGCTTCGGTAACTGCTTCGGTTGAATCGATACCAGACATGACCACATCATAGCCGCTGTTGAAGAAATCATCAGCAACCTGGGTCGGGTCCTGGGTAGTACCGGGTTCATTGAACCAATAACCAATCCAAGTAACTTTGAAATCGAGAGCAGTGGTTTTGCCTAAAACCTTCGTCCAGCAATAATTTGCGCCTAAGTAGGCAGCATTGGAAAGACGGCGGGTTTCATCATTGGTCAAAGCACCCAAGAAGCCGATCTTGCCAGTCTTGGTGGTCAAAGCAGCAGAGCAACCAGCGATCATTTTGCCAAATTCCATCCGGCCCATGATATCGCTTTCTTTTGCCATATCCTTCTGATAGCGTTGTCCATCTTTCCAGGCAAAGTCACCAGATAACCACACAACGGGAACATCGGGGTGCGCAGCGGCAAATTCGGTGAGGCCATCTTTCATATCATCTGAGTTGAAAACGATCACTTTCGCGCCGCGGCTCAATAATTTTTCAGCATACTGAGCAACAGTGGTGTTCGGATCAGAAAAGACGTTCTCTGCATAGATGAATTTGGATCCCGGGATTTTGGATACTACATATTGGGCGCCCAAATAAGTGGCTGTTGACCAACCATTATCGGTATGGGGGCCGACTAAAAGCATACCAAAACAGAAGTCGCTGTCAGAACAAGAGCTGGTATCTTCTGTTGCAGTCGGAGCGGTTGTTGCAGCCACGGTGGCTGCTTCGGTCGCTGCTGGAGCTGTTGTGGCTGCGGAAGCAGCCGTTGCAGGAGCAGTTGTGGGTGCAACTGTGGCAGCCTGTCCGCATGCGGACATAGCCATTGCGAGTACGACTAATACACTTACTACGAGCCAAGTACGTTTAGAAAACATTATTCTCCTCCTGAGAAATCGAACAATAGGTTTAAAAAAACGAATATATTGGAAGCAAGCTAACTTGGGTTAACTCCACCTCCTTTCCTGGCTGAAGTCGCAATTGTCGTTAATATTTGAGGATCAATCACGCTATACTTCCGCAAGCTCTTTCCTGCGGAAGTAATATACCTCCTATTGTACACGAAGCTGCCAATTGTTAATCCTTAAAATATAAGACATTTTAAGATTATTAACCAAAGAAGCATCCGGCTTTCGGGTTCTGCCCGAGTCAATCTCAGGCAGAACCCTGAAAAATATTTTAATTTACGATCCAGGTACCCGTTTCACCATTTAATGCACGTCCTATGTTTTCCGGGTTAGTGATTAGAGCTTTTTTGCCTCCGTGCTCCAGATAATTCAAGATCGCCTGAATTTTTGGCAGCATGGAGCCCTTGGCAAAATGCCCTTCGGCCATGTATTGTTTGGCTTCAGCGACGGTCATTTTATCCAACCACTTTTGGTCGGGCTTATTGAAATTGATAGCAACCTTTTCAACTGCAGTACTGATGACAAAAAGGTCAGCATTGATCAAGTTAGCCAGAACAGATGATCCAAAGTCTTTATCGATGACAGCCTCGACCCCGACCAAATGGCCCTTCTCGTCTTCGATTACAGGAATGCCGCCGCCGCCAACACCCACCACAGTGAAGCCGGCTTCGATCAGTTTCTTGATGGCATCTGCTTCCACAATTTTCTGAGGAATCGGAGAGGGAACCACACGGCGCCAGCCGCGGCCAGCATCTTCAACCACAGTCCAGCCATCCTTGACTGTATGTTCTTTAGCAGTCTTCTCATCCATAAAGGAACCGATCGGTTTGGATGGATTTTGGAAAGCTTTATCTTTAAGGTCAACGATGGTCTGGGTAACCACAGCAGCACATTGTTTATTCATTCCACGGTCCTTGAATTCATTGTCAAGAGCCATGGCAAACATATAACCAATAGAACCTTGTGAATCAGCTCCGCAAAAATCCAGCGAAACCGGATGAAGTTCTTTTACTGACAGTTCTGAGCGGCGTAAGATAAAACCGACCTGGGGACCGTTTCCGTGGGTGACTACCACTTCCCAGCCCTGTTCGATCATGTCCACAATGTGGCGCATGGACTCTTGTCCGGCTTCATACTGATCGGGGATCGTCTTATGTTGTTCATCCTTAATCAGTGAGTTACCACCAACTGCAACAACTGCTACACCTTTTTTTACCATTCTACAATCTCTCCAATTGTGTCGATAAATTTTAGCCCATGGTCAAAGCCATAACGGCTTCTTGCACGTGCATGCGGTTTTCAGCTTCATCATAAACAACCGACTGCGGACCATCCATCACACCATCGGTTACTTCAATATTGCGGTCAGCCGGTAACGGGTGCATGTAGATCGCATCGGGTTTGGCGAGTTTCATTCGTCGTTCATCCGTGATCCAGCTTTCGTACTTTTTAATGATCTTTGCGCCTTCTTCAGGATCCGGCGTATGAACCATGGCTCCCCAAGATTTTGCGTAGACGATATCGGCATCTTTGAATGCTTCATCCATATCATCCACTACTTCAAATCCGGTACCAAATTTGCGCGCCTGCTCGCGGGCTTGTTCCATGATATCGGGCATCAGTTTGAACTCAGGTGGATGGGCCAGGACGACGTCCATGCCAAAGCGCGGCATCTGTAAAACCAAAGACTGTGGCACCGACATTGGCTTCTGATAAGAAGCTGCATATGCCCAGGAAACCACCATCTTTTTGCGGCGCAGATCGCGGCCTTTTTTCTCAACGATGGTCATCAGATCGGCCAAACATTGGAATGGGTGATAAATATCGCACTGCATGTTCAATACTGGCACGCGGGAAGCTTTGGCAACTTCATTGAGATAACCAT
>PMIV01000265.1:4798-10553 GCA_003158355.1 Anaerolineaceae bacterium | reverse complement strand
TGGAAGGGGCCGCCTTTCATACGGTGGGGGAGGGCTAGTTCGGCTGCCAACGCAATATCACGGTCGGTGATGGCAGTGCGGCCTTCAAAAGCAGCTTGAGCACGAGCCGCTTTTAGGATCACCAAGTCTGCCCGATGCCCATCGACGTTCAATGAGGCGGTCAGGCTGGCGATGGCCAACAGGTACTGCATGGAATAAGTCACTGCATCCACCAGATTGCGACCCTGGTCAATATGCAGGGAAAGTTCTTTCTCTTTGCTTAACCAACGATCGCGGAAACCCACCGAATCGGCTTCGAATGCAATGTTTCGTTCCATGATTTGCACGCGTTCGCGGATTTCGCGAATCCCGTAAATCTCAACCGAGAGAGCAAAACGATCCAGTAACTGCGGACGCAGGTCACCTTCTTCAGGATTCATGGTGCCGACTAAAATAAAACGCGCCGGATGCGAGAAGGAAATGCCTTCGCGTTCCACAATATTCACCCCCATGGCAGCGGCATCCAGCAGCACATCCACCACATGATCATCCAGCAGGTTGACTTCATCGATGTAGAGCATGCCACGGTTCGCAGCAGCTAAAACGCCTGGTTCAAAACTGCGTACGCCCTTTTGAATGGCTTTTTCAATATCCAATGTGCCTACCACGCGATCTTCCGTGGCAGAGACGGGCAAGTTGACGAATGGAGTGGCACGCGTGGTCACGGGAAGTTCTTCTCCGCGGTCATGTCGCTCGCGGCATTCCGTGCACCAGGTGGATGGTTTATCCGGGTCGCAGCCGAAACGGCAGTCAGCGACAACCTTCACGCTTGGGAGCAAGGCTGCCAGCGCACGGGCGGCGGTGGACTTGGCGGTTCCCCGTTCGCCGCGAATTAAAACACCGCCGATACGGGGGTCTACCGCATTGAGCACCAAAGCGCGGCGCATGCGTTCTTGACCGACAATAGCTGTAAATGGATAGATAGCTGGCATAGATGCAAATCATCCTTAATTGGTAGTATTTGTACTTTGGTAAGTTTACCACAAAGGGAATGTCAAAAGAAAATTTTGTACGCAGCCCTGTCGTAAAACAATACGGTCTCAATTTTGAGTGATAACTTGTAAAAAATGTACGTAATGATCAAAATATTGCGCTGCTCTACGGAAGATTTAGCAAAAATATTTATTTGGTTTGAGTGAAAATGATGGTCAAATCATTTTGACGTGGATTTTCTTTATATTACTTTTTATTTACTAGAGTAAAATAATATTTATACCAAGTCGGGCAAGGAAAATGTTTCTTCAATGAAGATTTTATAATCTTGACTTGGATTTCAAATTTAAAAGGAGAGTATGTGAAAAAGGTTATTTACGGTTTATTTGCTGTAATCATCATCCTTGCAATGTTTTGGACCGGGGCTCCTAGTTCTGTATCTGCCAAAGCCAATGAAACCACTGGCGTCGATTCGGGTGAATGGTCCAGAGGAACTCTGGCTGTAATTGATCTTGCCAAAACAGCATATCCGACCTACCTGCAATTGATGGATGAGAATAGTACGACAATTACCAAACCCGGCCCTCTTTGCCACAACTTCCGCGGCGGCAGTTACGGCTGGACGGCAGAGATCCGCGAGTTGGTAAAAGACACCTGGAAGAAACTACCCACAACCATGCAATGGGTACCTGATAAAGAGGGCGTTTACACGGCCTGTGCTCAGGCTACCGCTGCCGGTACCTATGCTCTGTTTGGTTATTTTGACCCCGCGAAGGCACCTAAGCAGGAGGCTGCAGTCGAAACCGCGCCTGCCTGCGCTTATTTCTCGGGTTACGCAAGCGGTAATGAAGGTGAAGTAACGGGGCTTTCGATTTCAGTTCCTGGCGCACCAGCAGCAACTGATGTAGATTGGGCCTTAACTAATCTAGTCAATATAGTTCCCGGTACAGATATTACTGGCACTACCGCAACCAATGCGGGTCAAATATTAAATATTACTCTTCCACAATCATTAACTCATACAAGCGGTAATAGTATGTCCGTTACTATTACGGTGCCTGGTGGTTGTACAGCAAATCTTGAAATTAGTTTTTATTAATAAATTTCATCACAATACTGCTTGCATCATCATTGGCAATTGTTGTGTTGATGTTGACGCTAAATTCTCGCCAGAAAGCGAACCCACCCTAAATTCAAAGCAAATAACTGGAAAAACACTTAAAATATTTTCTTACCACATTTGCTCTTGAATTACTCTCCATAGTAGGTTCTACAAAAATTAATAAATAGACTTTCAGTGAAATTTGAACTGGAAGTCTATTTATCTTCCTGGTAAACCTGCGTATGTGAAATTGATGCTTGAAACCGGTGGGGTAACCCCACAGGGAATCACATCGGTCAATTGTCACTGATTTATTCAATCTTATATAAACACTACCGGGATGTACAGGTTAAGCTCTCGGCATATATAGGATCACAAATTCGCTTAAGTGAAAAGCACTGGTGTTTTCTTTATTGAGGTTTATCACCGGTTTTTGAATTGAATGTTTCTAGGGGATATTATAGGGCACTGATTAAGATATAAGCGGCATGGATAGATAAATTTAGAAAACATCACCAAAGGTTTTCGTAAATTTGGAAAAACCGAAGATAATTTTATATTGACCAGGAATTCAGGTAAAATGATTTTTGAAAAGGAAAAACCATCATGGAACTTTCTGAGAGTGCGCAAAAAGTAAAAAAAGAATTGATCACCCGGGGCATCAAAGGGGAGGTTGTGGAACTGCCGGATTCGACCCGGACCGCCATTGAAGCGGCCAATGCGATCGGCTGTACGGTGGCGCAGATCGTTAAATCACTGGTCTTTCGCGGAGCGGTGAGCGGCAAGGCCATCTTGATCGAAGCCAGCGGCGTGAACCGGGTCAATGAAAAGGCTGTTGCACAGATCATTGGTGAAGCGATTGTCAAAGCTGATGCGGATTTTGTACGCGAAAAGACTGGTTTTGCCATCGGCGGCATTCCCCCGCTGGCGCATGCCACTGAGATGGGCGCGGTATTGATCGATGAAGACCTGCTGCAATACAGTGAATTATGGGCGGCTGCTGGAACTCCGCACGCGGTGTTCCCCTTGACGCCGGATGAATTGGTCAAGATCGCTGGGGGAAAAGTGGTCTCAATAAAATAATCCATTAAGAATTAAATTATTCTGCAATTCATCCAAAAAGGCGTCAGGCACCAAGAAGAGGCTGATGGTCAATCTCATTTCAGGTTCAAGAGATTCATCAAACCACCGGTAACTTCGGGTTTGTCCTCATATTGAGGAGGTATTTCTTTATGCATTTTAGCAATTTCGGCCGCCAGTTCCTCTTCGGGGTTACGGAATTGCATCGAATACAGGTGGGCATACAGGCCGGCTTTGGCCATTAGTTCTTCGTGGGTACCCAGTTCGACGATCTCACCTGCATCCAGCACAGCAATGCGGTGAGCAACTTTCACGGTGCTGAGGCGGTGAGCGATGATAACGGTGGTGCGGTGCTGCATCAGGCGGTTCAAAGCTTCTTGTACCTGTTCTTCCGATTCGTTATCCAGCGAACTGGTGGCTTCGTCGAGCAAGAGCACGCGCGGGTCCTTCAAGATGGCGCGGGCGATCGAAATGCGCTGGCGCTGTCCGCCGCTGAGGTTGGCCCCCCGTTCGCCGACAAGGGTTTCATACTGTTTTGGGAAGCTCATGATGAAGTCGTGCGCGTTGGCGGCTTTAGCTGCTGCAACCATTTCGGCTTCGGAGGCGTCCAGTTTGCCATAGAGGATGTTCTCGCGGATGGTACCGCCGAAGAGGAGGGTTTCTTGCGGCACGATGGCCATTTGAGCCCGAAGACTTTCCTGGGTGATCGTGCGCAGATCAATGCCGTCGATCTCGATGCTGCCACTGCTGGGGTCGTAGAAGCGCGGAATGAGGTTGAAGATCGTACTCTTGCCGGCGCCGCTGGGGCCAACTAATGCCAGAATTTCTCCAGCCTTGATGTCGAGTGAGACGTTTTTTAAGACAGCGGAATCATTGTCGTAGCTAAAAGAAACATTCTTGAACGAGATCTCTCCCTGACTGACCGGGATGTGAATGGCATCTACGGAATCGCGCACGGAGGGTTCCGTATCCAGCAGTTCGAAAACGCGCTGAATGCCGCCAATCGCAGCGCTGAACTGCGCGTACAGTCCGCCCAATCCACCCAGGCTGCCGGCGATGGAGATGCCGTAAATAAGAAATCCGGTGATCATGGCCAGGGTGAGTTGGCCGGCGATGACCTGGCGGCCGCCGTACCACATGATGGCACCGATAGCACTGAAGCCCAGAAACATCATTATTGCAGCGAACGAAGAGTTATACACGGCCATTTTAAGCGAAGAGAGAAAGGTTTTTTCCATGGCAGCATCATAGCGTTGGGTCTCGAATTCTTCCCGCCCAAAGCTTTTCACCACACGGATGCCCTGCAACCCCTCTTCAGCTACAACGGTCGAGTCGGCCAGTTGATCCTGAATCTTGGTGCTGCCTTTTTGAATGCTCCGCCCGAAGGTGAAGGCAATGATCAAGATAATCGGTACCATCCCCAGGATGAACAAGGTGAAGCTGGTGTTCAGCGTGAGTAGAATAATGATCGAACCGATCAGGGTTAGTAATTGGCTGAGCAAACTAGTGAGCGTGCTGGTCAGCACATTGCGCATCTGCGTTACATCGCTCGAAAGGCGGGAAACTAGATCGCCTACCCGCCGCTGGGAATAGAAATCCAGCGAAAGCTCCTGGAGGTGAGCATAGAGTTTAGTACGCAGATCGTAGACGATGTGCTCACCAACGTAAGAGAGCAGGTACGATTGAATAAAATTGAAAAGCGCCTGCAGTAAAAAAATCACGATCAAGGCCCCGGCCAGCAGATTAAGCGGGCCGTAACTCTTAGTCTTGGTCACCGAATCGAGCAAGCGCACAATGATCAGCGGAAAGGCTAAACCAAATGCACTGGAGAGCAAAAGGGCTAACACGGCAAAGACCATCTGTAAACGGTAAGGTTTAAGATAACCTAACAGTCGTCCCCAGTTAATCGATTTCAAAGAGAAATTGGCTTTCTCTGCTTGTTCGGGTTGAGCATGACCACGCTCGTGGTCGTCGCGACTCATAAACATAAGTAAACTCCTTTACAATTAATTGTTTGTATCATAAGGGGGCGATGTAAACTGAGTGTTAATTACGAAGAGGGGAAAATGAGATATTTCTTTAATTGAGTGTATTAATCAAGCTATACGTGTACTTGCTGCAGCGGTAAAGAGACGATGAAAGTGGTGCCTTTACCGGGAGTGCTCTTTACGTCGATGGAGGCGTGGTGTATTTCGACGATTTTTTTCACGATCGAGAGCCCCAGGCCGCTGCCCTCTTTAGTACGGGTGCGCGACTTGTCGGCTTTAAAGAAGCGCTCGAAGATGTGCACCAGCTCTTCTGAGGAGATGCCAATGCCACTATCGGTAATGCTGAAAACGGCCTGTTTTCCCTGCTCACTCAACTTTAGGCAAATGCTGCCTCTGGCCGGAGTGAATTTTATGCTGTTGGTGAGCAGGTTGAGCCAGACCTGGTTCATCAGGTCGGGGTCTGCCTTCACGATGATGTTAGCCAGCTCGACCTCGATGTTGATCTGCTTGGCCGACCACTGCGGTTCGCACAACAGCACCACATTGCGGATCTGCTTATCCAACGCATAGGGGATTGGTTCGAATTTAGTCTCGTCCGATTCGAGCGAGGCCA
>PMIV01000265.1:0-4773 GCA_003158355.1 Anaerolineaceae bacterium | reverse complement strand
CGCATGTTTTCCATTTGCCCCAGTTCGGCGGCCATTTTGTTGACGCTTGCATTCAAATCACTCAATATGTTGCTTTCAGTTTCATCATCAAGGTGAATGCTGAAATCGCCTTTTGAAATACGCTCCATGGCGTCGATCAGCGGTTGAAAGGTGTTGAATTGCCGTTGCATGAAATAACGCGAAAAGAGGCGGATGATCAAGCCAGTGAAAATCAGTCCAAGAAAAGAGTTGATGATCTGGACGATGACCTGACCGGGCTGAAAGTGAAATGACTGATATAGAAAGTTGGTCAGGTAATAGGCTACTGCAAAATTGACTGTAGTAAGAATAAAGATGAATACCACCCAAAAAAAGTTGTCCCATTTGGAACGTTGCTGTCTCATGCTGAGACCTCCAGCCGGTATCCCAACCCACGAATGGTAGTGATCTTGAAGCCGTACTGCCCTTCGCCGAAGCGTTCACGCAAGCGGTTGATATGCACATCCAGAGTGCGGTCAGTGCCGACAAAATCGTATCCCCAGATGTCTTCGATCAACTGTTCGCGGGTAAAAGTACGACCGGGGTAGCCGGCCAGCTTGAAGAGCAGTTCGAACTCTTTCAACGGCAGGGTCAGCTTTTCTCCGTTTGCTTCCACCTCAAAAGTTTTACGATCCATACACAGGCTGCCCACCTGTACGGATTGCGAGGCGATGATGCGGTAACGTTTAAGCAGAGCTTTTACCCGTTCGACCAGTTCCAACGGCTCGAAGGGTTTAACCAGATAGTCATCTGTTCCCAACTGGAACCCTTTGATCTTTTGGCTGGTTTCGCCTTTGGCTGTCAGCATTAAAATGGGTAAATCGTAAGATTCGCGTAGTTCCCGGCATAATTCCCAGCCATCCATACGAGGCATCATGATATCAATGATGAACAGATCTACCTTGCCAGATTCCAATTTAGTCAGCGCATCCACACCGTCGCTGGCTTCGACGATCTCGAACCCAGCCTGGCGCAGGAATACGCCAGAAAGTTCGCGAATATTGGGATCATCATCGACGATCATAACTTTGCTCATCAGATTACGCCCTACTCTCAAAAACCAATAAGTACTATTGAATGTAGTATAAACGTTGAATGTAAACTGAATAATAAAAAGATCGGCAATTTGCCGATCTTTTTATTATTCCGGTTCTGTTAGACCATAAAATGAAAAAGATAAGTTGCCGGGCCTGTGATCGTACTCGTCACACCGGAAGCCAGAGCAATTAAAAAGACTGCCAACCCTACAATCCCGAGCAGGATCAGACCCAACTGGATATACCCCAAGATCAAACCGGCAACTGCCATTCCATCTCCGGTTAACATTCCATTGCTTTCGCGGATCTCTTTTTTAGCCAGATGCCCGGTGATCACGGCAGCGATGGCGCCGAGAAATGGAATGAAGAACCAGGTGGTAATGCCGCAAATCAAACTGGCAACAGCCAACGAACTCTCACGCCGGTAAACTGGTGTATAAGGGGGCAGATTCATTGGGGTGGAATTATCAGGAATTGACATTTTTTCTCCTATTTTTCCCCTGAACGGGGATCGTGTATTATTGATTCTTTCATATAAATATACGATTCATTTCTTGTAAGGTTGCAATGAAGCTCCATATTATCAATAACTCGACAGGCTGCTGGTAACGTGAGAAAAAGTTGAGCCGATGGCAGGAGCCAATAACAAGAGAATAATGATGACAATGAGAGCCAGAGCAAACTGTACATAACCCAGGATCAGACCTGCGGTAGCCATACCTTTGCCTTTAATCAGACCATTACCCTTATTGATCTCACTGATGGCAAGATGACCGGTGATGATGGCGGCCAGGTCTCCAAAAAATGGAACTATGAACCAGGATGCAATTCCGCAGATCAGGCTGGCAATTGCCAAACCGCTGTCTCTTTGCTCAGACTGTGCGGCTGGATAATTTGGTGCAGGTGGATAATTGCTCATTTTATACTCCTCTACTTGCGATAAAAAACAGCTCCGCTATCAAAATTGTCTTTGAACGTTTGAACTTCAATTACTGAATGCCCATTGAACCTAATAAACTGGAAATGCCATGTACCACACCGCCAAAGATCGCTGCCGCCAGAATGAGCAGTAAAATGCAAATGGCAAAGTACAAATAACCCAGGATCAAACCGGCTCTTGAGAGTTTTTTACCACTGAGTTCTCCGTTACTGAGCTTGATCTGATGGTGGCCACGATGGCCGGTAATAATGGCAGCTAGAGCGCTGAGCGGGGCTAAAAACAGCGCCAGCCCGAGAAAACTAAAGCCTTTTTCTGCGGGAGAATCATTTAAAGAAGGGATTGTAATATCAGGTGACATTGTTCCTCCAAAAAAATGAATAATCCCTTTTTTATTATAGCAAGTTGTACAAAAGCGGATTATTTAAATAAACCGCTTAGCTCCCGTCCGTTGTAAAGGAAAGATTCCCCCTTATTGATTAAATATTGAGCATAGTCCTGTAAAGATTCAAAGGCATCATCCAGGCCAAAAAGCTTCACCGATTGGGCGGCCTTATAAAGGCGGATCGGCCAGTTATGCCAGCTTTGCCCGGGCTGCGGGTTGGCAACGAAGGTGCGGGCGGCCAGATGCCAGCCCCATGAGGCAGCCACCAGTTCCACTCCGCGGAGGTACTTTTGCATAAACAGCGGGTCACCTAAAAGACTCGTTATCTCTTGTTCATACACCACCCATTTGAAACCATAAGCGCTGGGTTGGTCGATGGGGAACACCCACCAGTCATAATGGCTGTAATGAAATCTTTCCCATTCGTTTTGGGCTGCCCAGCTTTCGAATTGTTCGATCTGGGTCAGGTGAGTTTTTTTCAACAGGTCGAGGCCCGCAAATGAAGGATCTGTATTATTCTTCACCGGATTTTCCCTTTTCACTTTATTAATTTTATCGCAACCCCTTAAAAAAAGTCGGCCAATCATCTGCCTTGTTATTTTATTTTTATCCAACCTTAAGGTTGGATGGGAGATGAAAGGGTATAATTGAAATAGCCCAACTAAATGGAGAGTTCATGACAGAACAAAAGATCCGTGTCTTGATCGCCAAACCTGGTCTGGATGGCCATGACCGAGGCGCCAAGGTCGTGGCACGTTCGCTTCGTGATGCTGGCATGGAAGTTATTTACACCGGGCTGCGCCAGACTCCTGAGATGATTGCTGAGGCTGCCCTGCAAGAAGATGTGCAGGTGGTGGGCCTCTCCATCCTTTCCGGGGCACACTTGGCATTGGTGCCGCGGGTCATTGAATTGATGCGTGCCAACGGGCAAAAGGATGCTTTAGTCTTTGTTGGCGGAATCATCCCCGAAGAAGATGTGCCAGTACTTTTAAATGCAGGAGTATACGCGGTTTACGGCCCTGGCACTCCAACCAGTAAAATAGTTGAAGAGGTTCGTGCCGGTGTAACCGCCAAATTGCCCTGACCGGGGTTTACAACTGGATGAGGATTGAACTGTTATCATGTCTTTAGATGAGACACTGCTCTCGGGGGACCGGCTTTCGCTGGCTCGTTTGTTGACCCAGGTAGAGAACGGCGACCCGCAGGCGCGGCCCGTTTTGGATCGGTTATATCAATACACCGGGCATGCGCACCGCATTGGTATTACTGGAGCGCCGGGGACCGGAAAATCTTCCCTGGTAAACCTCCTGACGCGTACGATCCGCTCAACATCGGCGAAAACTGTAGCCATAATTGCTGTTGATCCCTCCAGTCCCTTCACAGGCGGTGCCATCCTGGGTGACCGGGTACGGATGCGTGATCTGGCCGGCGATGCCGGTGTTTTTATCCGATCTATGGCTTCACGCGGAGCTCTGGGTGGACTGGCAGTGACTACGGCTCAACTGGTACAGGTCTTTGATGCGGTCGGGTTTGACCTGATCATGATCGAAACGGTTGGCGCGGGCCAGGCAGAAGTGGATATTACCCGGTTGGCGCATACCACGCTGGTAGTGGAAGCCCCTGGTTTTGGAGATGATATCCAGGCCATCAAAGCGGGCATCATGGAAATTGCAGATATTTTGATCCTTAATAAAGCTGATCTGCCGGGTGTGGAAAACACGGAGCGCGCCCTGCGTAGCAATTTGGAAATGGGCTATTCCGGAGCAATTACCCGAAAAGCAAGGCATCAGACATCAGCGGCAGACGCGGAGAACGATGGAAACGAAGGCGTCTGGACGCCGCCAATATTGCGAACCATCGCGACCGAAGAAAATGGAACTGTCGCGGTTTGGAAGATGATCCAAAAGCACTATCGTTATCTTCAGAGCAGCGGTGGACTGGAAAGATTGCTGCGAGAACGTTTGTGCAAAGAGCTGGAAGATCGGGTGCAGGCAAACCTGATAAATGAATGGCGCGATACTACAGGAACGTTTAAAATGGAATCAGCATTACAACAGGTGGTCGATAAAAAATGGTCGCCTGATCAGGCAGTAGATTGGCTGTTACATTCAAACTAAATTAAAGAAATCATTCTTTGAGGTGGAGCATGGAACGAACCTACATTAAAGATCTAAGAAGTGCAATCGGGCAAACTGTACAAATTAATGGCTGGCTGCAAACTTTACGTGACCAGAAGAAATTGCAGTTTTTGATCATGCGCGACCCGACCGGATCGGCCCAGGTAGTGCATTGGAAACCCAATAATGAAGAATTAGCAGAACAGATCTCAAAATTGGGTGTGGAATCTGCTTTGATCATCACCGGTAAAGTGATCGATAACCCGGTGGTCAAACTGG
>PMIV01000131.1:14160-17420 GCA_003158355.1 Anaerolineaceae bacterium | reverse complement strand
GAAGGGATTTTACCGGCTCATCTCCGAAAAGCGGTTGCTCAACGTCAATGAAATCTTTTTCGAGATCTGTTGCAGATAACCTTTTCAACCGGAATAAAGCCCCCGGTTTGAGTGAGATTTGTGCTGTACTTAACCTGGAAAATGACCCCTGTGCATTGGTTGATCATGAGCAGGGGATTTTGGTTTTTATCAATAGTAAATTAATGCGTTTTTCGGAATATTCGAATGACGAAGTTCTGGAAAAACCTTTTCAGATATTATTCCCCGAGCTGGTTTCGACGGTATTCTCTTCCGGGGAATCGCGCCAGATGATCGTCAACCGAAAGAATCTGCCTGCGATTAAAGTGGATGCCCACTTTAATTATTTGGATTCAGCCACGCACTGGCTGAGAGTTCGATTTATCGATCCTACCCATGTTCCAGTAGAAGAAAAATCAATTGAATCTGCCTCCATTGAGAAGCTGCTCGATTTTGCCTCTTTAGCGGACAGCGAAAGTTTTCTGCTCGCGCTGGATAAGGGTGCGGCGATCATTCACCAGGTGACGAGTGCGGAGGGGATCGCTATTTACCAGACGGATGCGGATTTTCCACAATTCAAACGCGTCGCCAGTGCTGGCATTGGGGCTGAATTCCCCGAAACGCTGCCGCTGGTCGATTCAATACGTCTTGAGACTGCGCAGATTTGGAATCCGGGTATGCGCGTGTTGACGGATCTGCATAAATTTGGCCGGTCGAACGGTTTCAAATACATGGCTTCGGCTCCTCTTGGGGAAGGCAGCGCTACCGTTGGGTTAATTGTCTGCGGGGGGAAGAATGAGATCCCTCAGGTATTGAATGAAAAACTATTGCTCACCGTGTCAACCCAGGTAAGAGCGTTGCAACAGCATTATCTATTGGTGGAGACACTGCAAAGGGAAAACCATTCTTATACTCAGATGATAAATTTGTTGGAAGCGGTTTTTAGCAATATCAATGAAGGGGTAATTTTGCTCAGCCCTGATCTCACCATCCAACATATCAACCCGGCTGCTGAATGGATCATGGGGTACAGTTCCCAGGAAGTTCAGGGGAAGGATTATGACAACATCATGATCGGGACAGACCGCCTGACCCCGGCCCTGGAAGAAGCCAGGAAAGGCGTGACCACACATAACATTGGCAAAGTGAGTTTCAACCGCAGGGATGGGCAATCCTTCCCGGCTTTAATGCAGGTGGTGCCGGTCGTCATCAAGGGTGAGATCATCGGCATCGAACTTATCTTGAGTGACATCAGTGAAACTGAAAACAATAAAGCCGTGGTTCAGCATTTGGAACATCGCGCCACACTTGGAGATTACACCTCGGCTATCGCCCATGATATCCGCAACCCCATCAATAATATCTCTCTGGGAATCCAGAGGATTAGTAATAGATTCCCACCGGATGATCCCAACCGAGAGGTAATGACGGGAATACAAAATGATTGCACTCGCTTAAGCCACCTGATGGAGTCTTTGCTGGCTTATGCACGTTCTCCAGAGCTACACCTTGAGACTATTGAAGTGGAACCATTCTTAAAACGTACCCTTGACCGTTGGCATCCACGCTTAGTCAATGCACATATAAATTCTCATTTAAATGTGGAAGAAAACGTTGATAAAATAATTGGAGATCCGCGTGCATTGGACAGGGTATTTACCAACTTGATCTCAAACGCGGTGGATGCCATGTCAGTGAGTGGAGACACTCTGGCAATCAATGCCAAATTAAATGCCACGGCTGCTGACCTGCCCATGGTGGAAATCACCTTCTCGGATAATGGCCCGGGTATTCCGGAAGAGCTCAAAGAGCGAATCTTTGAACCTTTTGTTTCGACCAGCCAAAAAGGTACCGGCCTGGGACTATCTATTACAAAACAAATTGTGACCGCACACAAGGGAAGCATCAATGTCAACTCATTCCCTGGCGGCACGCATTTTATTGTGAGCATTCCAGCAGCTATTGGAGATTCTGAATGAGCATTACGATTTTGATTGTTGACGATGAAGAGAATACCCGCTTGAATCTGGAAGCCTTGTTGAAGGACGACGGATATGGGACAATTTTGGCTGCTACCTATGCCGAAGCCAAAGACCACGTGCTCAAGGGTGATTGTGACCTGGTTCTGCTGGATATGCAATTGACCGATGGTTACGGGCCCAACCTGATCATCGAAATGGCTACTATGCCTTACCACCCGCCGGTGATCATGATCACTGGCTACGGCGATATTGAAACCGCGGTTGAAATTATGAAGAGCGGAGCCATGGATTTCATCACCAAACCGGTTGATTTTCCGAGACTGCAAAAGGCCATCAAGCGAGCCAGCGATTTCGTTTCAATGAAACGCGAACTGGATCATTTGCGCGATTCACAAAATCAGAATTTTGACTTTGTCGTAGGTAAATCTCCAAAAATGATCGAGATCGTGGAACTGGCCAAGAAAGCGGCGCAAAAAAAGGCCAATGTATTGATCACCGGAGAAACAGGAACCGGCAAGGATGTTTTGGCCAAATATATCCATAAGGTGGGCAACCGCAGTACAAAATCAATGGTGAGCATCAACTGCGCTGCCATTCAAAGCACCATGCTCGAAATTGAACTCTTTGGTTATGAAGCAAATTCTTTCACTGGTTCAGCCCAGAAGCGCAAAGTGGGGCTGATGGAAGTTGCTGACGAAAGTGTTCTGTTCCTGAATGAGATTTCCTCCATGCCTTTGGAAATCCAGGCAAAATTATTGACTGCGATCGAGTCGCAAAATTTCTATCGTGTAGCCGGCACCCAACCGGTGAGCGTGGATGTGCAGGTCATCTCGGCATCGAATCATAATTTGCCCGCCATGATCGAAGCTCACGAATTTCGTGAAGACCTGTATTACCGGCTCAAAGTGGTTGAGATCGAATTACCTCCATTGCGCGAGAGGGTGGAAGATATTCCGGACTTGGTGGGATTCTTTATTCATCACTTCAATATGCATATGGCAATGAATGTACAGGGAATCGATGGGATCGCCCTGGAAGCGTTACAAAGCCATCCCTGGCGCGGCAATATCCGCGAACTTTCAAACACGATCGAACGGGCCATGATCTTCTGCGATGGAGAAAAGATCACTCTTTCCGACCTGCCCCTGGAAATTACCCGAAAAAATAATTAACTGTCTGGCACAGAACTTGCATTAATACCCTCTAGAGATTCATTTCTGGAGGGTATATGTTTTCGATGACTGTAAACGATTTTATTTT
>PMIV01000131.1:0-14085 GCA_003158355.1 Anaerolineaceae bacterium | reverse complement strand
ATTTATTAATTGAAATCCCTATCGAGAGGATTTTCTATGATTTCAAACCGACTCTTTCAAGCTTTGAGTAAATCCGTTCCCCCTGAAAAATCAGAGGTCACCCTGCGGGCATTTAAGCAGGATCCCCTTATTTGGAAGGAATTTTCTTCTCCAGAAAATCTTGAAAGGGTTACCCAGGAATGGCCTGCCAACGAGGCTGAATTAACACCAGCCAACCTGGCATTATTCAAACTGGATCCTGCACTGCTTCAAACCGGGGCGGGAGAGATCCAACCTTCAGTCGCTGTGCTTGAGCCGGCCATACTGGCTTATGAAGAGTATTTACAAAATAAGGCTCCAGTTGACGATTTTCAACTGGCAGCGAATCTCGCTTTGGCTTTATACAAAAAATCCCAGCAAAATTCTGATTGGGTGCGCTTACTGCGCGAAACTGCTACCCGGCAAAATTTGGAATCCCAACAAGCCTGGATGAATTATTGGGGCACCTCATTGGTGATATTGAACGGCTGGTTGGAAGACCGGCTGCCTTTTTTGCAGGCATTATTGCAGGTGAAACAGCCAGAATTTGGGCTGGAAATGCTGCGTCACCTGATCTTAAGCCTGCCTTGTGACCAAAAAGAAAAGGCTGGACTGTATGCAAACGCACTCACCTTTATTCCACTCTCCTCTCAGGTTATAGCTTTACAGCAACTGCGTCTGGCAGGGGATGACCAATTGGCGAAACAGGTGGCAGGCGGATTATTTGAACGCCATCTGGTGAAGGATGTCGAACCAAAAAGCATCGATGAGATCTGGCAGACTTCAGAAAAATCTTTAACCGCAGCGAATATCCAGCGGCAGTTGGCCGCAATGGCACAAATCAGCGGAGATTATGAATCCGCGGAAAATTTGCTTAAGAACGCGATCCAGAATTATTCCGCCGAACTGGCTGGCACATTGATCCAAAGCTCGGCATTGAATGTTGAAAGAGGAACCTCACCCCAACAAGAAATTGACCAAATTCCTCTATCCGTACGTAAAAACGAAATTGTGCAAAATGAGATTGCCATGATCTTAGACAGCGCGGCCGAACCAAACGAAGAACCTTTTTCTCCATTGGCAGTCTTATTGGGTTCAGAAGCGATCTATAAAGCCGGCAATGAATCACTGGCGAAACAAATTGCAACTGAAACCGCACAGACTTTATGGACTGACCAGACATTTGCTCCGATCAGCATTGAAAGCAGGCGGGCATTGAATTGGAACCCGCGACTTTTGCTCGATCAATTGATCGAATTTGGCCTTTGGCAGGAAGCCCGGCGCTTGCTTGACGATCTGCTCAAGAAATCACCGACTGATGTTGATCTATTGCATCGCTCCATCCAAATTGCCCGCGCCATGTCTGACCGTGACAGCCTGATCTCCGGTCTGGAGACGCTTACCCTGTTAGAACGGGATAACAGCGATCAGGTTCGCCAATTAGCCAATGAGTACGTTAGCGCGGAGGATTGGGCGGATGCATACGAAGGATATGAAAATTTAATTCAAAATTTTGGAACTACAGATACCAACGATTGGTTGGGCTATGCTGAAGCAGCTTTAAAAGTCAACAAAGTTCCGGTTGCTATTGAATATGCACAAAAAGTATTGGACAGCCAGCCAGAAAATGGGCAAGCCCTGGCCATTTTGGGTTACGGGCATCATAAACAGGGTGAGACCGAAAAAGCGCTCGATTTTCTCAATCGTTCCGTCTTGCTTTCTCCAGATTCCATCGAACCTTGGTTATTAATGGCGGAATTGCATAAAGAAAAAGGCGAGACTGGCAAATCCATTGAAGTGCTGCAGACAGCCAGGAATACCTTCCCCAGTGCAAGAAAAATTCGTCTGCAACTAGCCAAAGAGCTACTTGAACAGGGGCAGGCTGCAGATGCTCTGGCAACCTTAAACGAATTGGCTGAAGAAAATGGAGCCGATCTGGATGCTGCACTCTTGAAGATTCGGGCGCAAAAAGTTCTGAATTACTCGGATTGTGCCGAATTGATCGAAAAAACGTACCGGAAATTTCCAACCAGCCCGGAGATCATCTATGAATATGCGGATTCACGATTGACTGCCGGTGACCGGGACGAAGCGAAGAAACTGCTCAAACCCATTTTGACGGGTGTCTCGATACCTTCTGAATGGAAACTGGCTTATGTGGATGCAGTCTTAGGCGAGAATTACCGGAATATTCATCAGAATGAGCTGCCGGCCGATGCAGATGTTCAAAATGCGCGGTCGATCTTGACTCAGGTGCTGTTATCTGAACCTGAAAATATTTACGCAAAAATGCTCACTGCTGAAATGGTGATCAAACAAGGTGAAACAGCCAAAGCCTTTGAATTCCTCACCAATTTGTTAAAAGAAAGCAGTACCGAAAATTCCAATTGGTTTGACCGGATCAAAGCTGGATTTGCCTGGACAGCGGCATTTTTGAAAAAATTTGATCTGGCTTTAAGCACGATCCAGAATATCGTCGATGCTCATCCGGAATGGACAGCAGCCCGGCAGACGTTGGCCGAAGTGGACGCTGCTACTGGTGAAATCTCTACTGCGGTAGACCAGGCGAACCAGGTGCTGACAATCGCTCCGGATGTTGTGCAAAGTGCTGAATGGTTTGCCAACTTTATGAGCAACCTGGGCAAAAAAGACGAAGCTGAAAAAGCCATTCAAGAATTGTGCAAAACCCATGCAGATAAATTCCCCCTGCTGGTGAAACTGGCTGAAATGAAGCTGGAGAGTAACGATTTGGACGCAGCCAAAAATATTGCCGAAAATTTCAAACATTTGCTGCCTAAAGCCAAAGAGAATGATCAGATCGTGCGGGCCGCAAAAGTGTTTGACAAATTGGGAGACACCCAGGCAGTTTTGGATGTATTGAAATTGCGGGCCAAGAATCAAACCGCTGCCCCGGAAGTTGCACTTACCGATTTAGCTGCTTATTTGCGCTCAAAAGAACGTTTTGCAGAAACGCTGAAACAAATTGCTGAGATCGAACAGAAATTCGGAGCTCAACGTTGGCTGGAGTTGATCAAAGCGGAGACCATGCACGCCAATGGCAACAGCAGTGAAGCATATGCCTTGCTGGGGGCGCTGGCGGAATCGAACGATCATCGGCCCGATCAAAAAGATCTGGCATTTTCTGCCAATGATTGGCAAGGTATGTTGGATGAAAATGCTTCGGTGGATACGCTTGAACAAGCACTGGCTTTTGAATCCGGGAATTACAAGCAGGTACTGGCTGATTTTAATAACTTAGCCGCGGATCCAACCAGTCAGGTGGTCAGGATTGAAGCTGACCATGCAACCGGTAAGGGGTCTGAGACTTTACCCTGGCTTGAAAGTACTTCTGCAGACGAAGGAACTTATGCTGATCAGACTTTGGCTGCGCAGGTGAGCGAAATATTGATGGATGCCGGTCAGACACAAACCGCCGGAGAGATCCTGATGTCCGCATTGGAGCGCTTCCCGTACGACAAGGTATTAAAAATTTGCGCCAGTCGTCAGGCAGGGCTCAGCGGTGACTGGATCACTGCAGAAGCCTTATTTGAGCAGGAGATCAACGGATTCGCGAAAGAATCCAAAATTGTCACCGCCAAAAGTGTGTGTGGAATTCGCAACCTGGTTAAAACCGCAGCGGTTTTGAATCGTTGGCCGGAGGCTGAGGCTTGGAGCAAACGGCTGTTTGAAGGTCAACCCAAGAACCAGTCTGCCCAATTGACACGGCTGCAGGTTTTGGTCAGAGCGCTGGAGTTTGCTCTGCAAAACCAGGATCTGTCCATCCGGCAGCATATCCTCTCCTCAGAAAAAGTCGAAATTACTAGATCGGAATTGGTTAGCCTGATCGCAAATTACGAGTCCAACAGTAATCCGGAATTTGAGCATTGGTGTGCCCGCGGGAAAGCAGTCCTAGAGCCGACACAGGCCAATATTCGCCGTCTGGCAATGATCACACCTGAGGCATCGGATATCGCAGCTATGATGATGGCACTGGATCGATCTGGTCAGAATCAGACCGCAGTGCAATTAGGTAAAAAACATGAAAATGATGCCGCAGTTCTTCTGGCAACTGCCAACTGCTTGAAAGCGGATCGCGCGCAAAACGCTCTTGAGGCGCTAGAGAAGGCCAAGAAGATGAAGATGGCATTCCCGCCAATCTATGCCCTGGGCGCTCAGTTGAGTCAAAAACAGGGTGAGTATTACTCAGCCATCAACCAAATTGAAGAGGCGCTTGAGTATTGGCCCGGTGAAGCTGGTTGGCAAGAAGCGGCTGCTGAAAATTGGAAATCAGTAGGTGATCTGCTGAACAGCACAGCCCATCTTGAAAAAGCCCTTCAATTGGAACCTGAAAATACAACGGTTCAACTGAAGTTGGGTAAGCTTTATCTACAGGGGAAAGAGATTCAAAAAGCCATTGAATGCTTGCAGGCTGTCTGCAAAAAAGAAGTAAATCAATTTGAAGGCTGGGAAGCACTTGCAGAATCCTATTACCAGACTGGTCAAATCGAACAATCCTTGGAAGCTGCCAAACGGGCTACCAGCATCAATGCCTTCTCGGTCAAACCATATCTTTTAGGCGCCCAGATCAACCTGGATCAGGGTAAAAAAGCAGAAGCGTTGGAACAGGTTCAGAAAGCCATCCAGCAGGATGGGAACAATGCCGAAAGCCTGGTCATTCTGGCAAAGGCCTGGTTGGCCAACGGGAATAAATTGCAGGCATTACACGCGCTGGAAAAAGTGCCCCAGGGAAAAGGCAGCAATATTGCCTTATTGATCGAACATGCGCGCATGATCACAGAGATCAATGGCCCGGCAAATGCCAAAGGTATGTTGGAATCACTGGCAGAACGCTACCCGGATAACCTGGATGTAGTAAATATGCTGGCGGAAGCGCAATTAGCTCATGGAGATAAAACCGGTGCCGAGAAAACTGCCCAGCAATCACTGAAATTGCACGAAGTACAACCGCAAATGCAGCGTTTCCTCGGTAAATTGGAATTTGAAGGCGGCCATCTGGATCAAGCGATCTACCATTACAGCCAGGCGATCGCCCAGGCTCCGCAGGGAGTAGATTCCTATTTGGAATTGAGCCAGGTATACGAAAAACAGCGGGACTTTGCTTCCGCTTTGAATACGCTCAACATGGCTATTGAACTGGACCCAAAAAACTTACAGGCAGTGATGGCTGCCGCCAACATGATGCGCAGCGCAAAAGACTACAGCAAAGCGGAATCTTTGTTACGCCGTGCGGCAGAGATCGCCCCTAATGATTTGAATGTTCGCCGCCAACTTGGCGCGGTTATTGCACTGAATTTGGTAGAGAGTTCACAAGAAGCGAGTTCACACATATGATGCCTAATTCCTCAATGAATAAAACTGAGCCGCAGATGATCGAGCGCCAAAATTTCCTGCAATTATTGAAGACCGGCCTCGAAAGTCAATCCTATCAATTCATCCGGCAGGCTGCCATGTCTTGGCTGGCTTCTTACCCGGGTGACCTGGAGATCAATTTGCTGTTGGTTCAGGCGTTGATCCAGGAAGGCCATGATTCAATGGCAGCACCGATCCTGGAGAAAATTCTGCGCAACGATACGGAATATCTGGATGCATTGCGTGTAGCAGAATCAATTTATCAAAAAACAGATTCTGCCAAAGCGCAGCAAATTGGTGGAATTGTGCAGGCACTGGGGAATGCACCTGCCAACGGCCAGAATTTACCCACCTGGGGTGTGAAGTTGTTTATGGCCCGGCAGGCACTGGCAGCAGGTAATTTGGCATTGGCACAGTCTAGCTTAATGGAAGTGCTCACTCAAAAAGACACTCCCAGCCTGGCCGGAATTATTCATTTAACATTGGTTGAAAAAGAAAACGATCAGAGTTCACGTTTGAATCTGGGGCGTGTTTACCACTCACGCTGGCCCGATTGTGTTCAGATCAGTTTGCTGCTGGCAAAGACCTGGATCGACAGCGGAAGCCAGGATGAAGCCGTGAATTTATTGCATGAATGCGCGGCGCTTGATCCGGCGGGTCAAATTCCGCGGAGGATGTGGGGAGAAGCTTTTGACTTCAAACCGCTGTATCCTGAAAAAATGCAAATCGTTGAGAATTTCGCCATCCCCGGAGCCATAGCCAGTAAGTTTGGATTCAACCATCTGGATTCCGGTTTTACGGCAGCGAATCCAATTGGTACAGAACAGGCAGCGCCCCGTACTGAAGTCCATTCTTTTGATGGCTACCGCGTTCTACCGACCGAAACGGAGGTTTACCCGGAGAATCCACGCGTTCAAGCTGCTGCCGAAAAAATTAAAGATCCGGTTGTGGAAGAAGTACAAAAAGAATTCGAGAAGATAGCAGACCATCTAAAAACACCCAGTACTGCCCGTGCGGATAACCGTTTTCCGGCTTACGTGATCGTGACGACAAAAACAGGGCTGACTGAACAATATGGTCAACAAAGTTCCCAGGTCATTTTGGATGAACTGGCAAAACTGGCCGCAAGTATACAAAAGACCAACAACTGGCGTTCGTTTATCTTTATCCCGGATGATCTGACAATTTGCGGAAAATATGGGATCACACCGGTTGACACTGTCGATCCATGGAAGATCAAACTGGCACTGACTGATCTGGATAAGGCTCTGGCAAAGACGGGTGAGATGATTGGTGCTGTGGTCATCATTGGTGGCGATAAGGTGGTGCCATTCCATAATTTACCCAACCCGACAGATGATTCTGATGCAACGGTGCCTTCAGATAATCCCTATGGTTCATTGGATAAGAATTATTTTGTGGGCGATTGGCCGGTGGGCCGTCTGCCCGGTGATTCCACGCAGGATTCCGGTTTGTTACTGACGCAGATTCGCAATATCACCCAGTATCACCAGGACGAAACAGTTTCATCGAACTGGCTCAACCAACTGCTACGTTTGCTTCTCCTCTTTAACCAGGCTTACACCAAGAATTTCTCCAACCTGGGTTATACCGCAGCAATTTGGCAGCGGTCATCCCTTTCTGCTTTCAGAGCCATTGGTGATGCAAGGAATCTCTATCTCTCACCCAACGGCACGACGACTGCCTTTAACCCAACCAAAATTGCCAAGGCGCCGTTCTGCTATTTTAATCTGCATGGGGTTGAAGACGGCAGCGATTGGTACGGACAAAAAGATACTTCAGACACCAGCAGCACCGCAGATTACCCGTTGGCGCTGCAGCCCTCGGATCTGAAAAAGAACTCAACCTCGCCGCGGATCGTGTTCAGTGAAGCCTGCTACGGCGGACATATCACGGGGCAAAAAGAAACGGATTCCATCGCCTTGACCTTCTTGGGGCAGGGAGTGCTGGCCATGATCGCTTCTTCAACAATTGCATATGGTTCGGTTTCGACTCCTCTCATTGGCGGCGATCTGCTGGGGAACCTGGTAATGAAGTACCTTGTGGAAGGTCTACCGGTCGGCACTGCATTCGTAAAAGCCAAGGTGGATTTCGTCCGGGAAATGAATTTACGCCAGGGTTACCTGGACGGCGAGGACCAAAAAACCTTGATCTCTTTTGCACTTTTTGGAGACCCATTGGTAGCCTATGATCCTTATCAGGCATCCTCAAAAACAGTCTCCCGCGAAAAGAATCACCCGGTGGTGAAGACGGTGGTCGATCAATCTATGGATGAAGCGAAATCTTCACCGATCTCGGCAAAAGCTATCGCCAATGCCAAAGAAGTGGCCAGCCATTATCTCCCGGGAATCGATTATGCTGAAGTTCACATCAGCCGTCAGCACGTGAGGGTCAACAATAGCACGCAGGTGAACGGAGCAAGCCAGAGCAAAAATACGGCACGGCAATCCAGCCGGGTGGTGGTTAGCTTCAGCAAACAGGTCAGCTTTGACCAACATATCCACCGCCAATATGCGCGGGTAACAATGGATCAGCAGGGCAAGGTGGTAAAACTGGCAATTTCCAGATAAATGAATGTTAAAAAATCAGACCGCAGAGTTAAACCTGCGGTCCTTTTTGTGTGAAAATAAAAAAATGTAAAACCTGTGAGGAAGTATCTGTAAGAGGGAATAAATTTCAGACAGTTTCAAGAATATGCGTAATAATATTGGAACCGCTGCCGCCGATATTTTGCGCCATGCCAATATGCGCATTTTCCACTTGAGTACCGGTTGCCTCACCGCGAAGCTGTTGAATCACTTCTACGATCTGATACATGCCGGTAGCGCCCACCGGGTGACCGCGGGCTTTGAGACCGCCCCGGGTGGCAATGGGAATGCGTCCATTGGGGAGGATATCGCCTTCATTTGCCACCCGTGGACCCTGCCCGCGTTCGGCAAAACCGTTGGCTTCAAGGGATAGCGCCGCCATGATGGAAAATGCATCATGTAATTCGAACAGGTCAATATCAGCCGGGCCAATACCAGCCTGGGCATAGGCTTTTTTAACCGAAAGTTCGGCAGCTTTTAGCCAGAGGGGATCGGTACGCTGGTCGATGGCAATAGAGTCGGTGGCAGCAGCAGAAGCGGCTACCTTGACCAGTGGGATGCCTTTAGAGGCTTTTACAAACTCCAGAGGGACCAGAATGACTGCGGCAGAACCATCGCCTGTGGCAGAGGCATCCATCAAATTGATGGGGTCCGAAACCATACCAGCTTTGGAGTACCCTTCCAGAGTAATTGGTTCTTGAAAGCGAGCAAAAGGGTTATGCACTGCATTAGCATGCGCGTTGATCGAAAAAGCAGCAAAATCTTCTTTTTTCCAGCCGTATTCAAACATGTAACGGCGCATGATCAGGGCGTTAATGGCGACGAAAGAAAGTCCCTGAGCAGCTTCATAATCCGCATCCGCGGCTGTGGCTAATTCAGCGGTGATCTCGGCGCTGGGTGAATCAGTCATCTTCTCCACACCGACTGCAAGTACGCTGTCTACCTGACCGGAACCAACTGCCATCACCGCACTGCGAAAACAGGCTGCGCCGGAACTGCAGGCAGCTTCGATGCGCAGTCCTTCGGCATAGCGCATGCCTACCCAATCTGCAATATAAGCACCCAAATGCTGCTGCAAGTTGGCAGAACCAGACATCATATTACCTACATAGACTGCATCCACCTGGTCCAGACCTGAATTACGTAAAGCGGCCAGGGCAGCATCTCCGGCGAGTTCACGCAAAGATTTATTCCATTGTTCTTCAACCCGAGTTTGACCAATACCGATCACAGCAACTTCGCGCATCTTTTTTCCTTTCAAATCAATAGAGAAATTATAAAGGGAAAGGCTCTCAAGAACTATCAGAATTAATTTATTGTCGGGGTTTATAATTCGGCTTGTAAATTTATTACGGAGGTTACTTATTTTGAAGCACTCATCGAGAATCACGATTCTTTTATTTGTTTGCGGAACACTTTTATTAACAGGCTGCGCGAACGGCAGTCAATTGATCGTTAACCTGGGGAAGAACCCAACAGCGGTTGTGCCGGCTACTCCAACAGTAATTATTAACCCTTCGCTTTGGGTGGATCCACTTCTTCCAGCCACAGTACAAGAGAAGATCAAAAACCAGAGCGGTTTTACTTTAGCGACCAGGAAAGATGGAGTTAGCTTAAAATTGCAGTTAGAGCCGGCAGCAGTATCCGGCGAAAATGTCATCGGCCAGATCCAATGGGTTTATGCCCTGGTGGCCCCTTTCCCAACGGTGACAGATAGCCTAACAGTTCAGGAACTCAAAGATCTGTGGACGGGCAATGTTGCAGCAGATGCACCGGCAAATCAGCTAATGGTCAGCAGAGAAACCCATGCTATTTTTAATGCCTTGTGGGGAGCCTCTGCGGATGCGACTGTTACGATTGTGGAAGAGGAATTATTAACCAAAAATGATTTTAAGCAGCCAAAAGTATGGGCGATCGTACCGTTTGATCAAATCACTCCGCGATGGAAAGTGATCAAGGTCGATGGTTTGAGCCCATTGGATAAACCGTTGGATACAAATGCTTATGCTTTGAAAGCCAATTTTGTGCTTTCGAGCAGTACAGCAGACGCAGCTCTGCAAACGATAGGAAAGACCATTCTAAGTGCTGTGCCGGCGACGGATCGAGATGAGTCAAAGATGACTGTTGTGATGATGACCGGTACAACGGCATTGACCCGTGCAATCGCTTATAAAATGGAAATCAAGGGATTGGATTACCCGATTGAAAAGGTGAAGGATTGGTTCAAAGATGCTGATCTGATCCATGTAAGCAATGAGGTGTCTTTTGACCCGGATTGTCCTTACCCGGATTATCAACAAAGGGGTCTACGGTTTTGTTCTTCACCCAAATATATACAAACCTTGAAAGACCTGGGTGTGAATGTAGTGGAATTGACCGGAAATCATGAAAATGACTACGGCTCACAGTATTTGGATTCCTCAATCGATACTTACAAACAATTGGGCTGGTATACATTTGGCGGTGGCAAGACACCAGAAGAAGCGCAGGCCCCGGTCAAGATCGAAGTGAACGGCAACAAGATCGCTTTTATTGGCTGCAATCCAAACGGACCGCAATCAGATTGGGCGAATGAGAAACAGGCCGGCAGCGCCAAATGTGATATGGCATATTATGATCAACAGATCAGTGATCTTAAGGCCCAGGGCTATGTCGTGATTGCCACTTTCCAACACGAAGAGGTGTATACCTATCTTTACGGCGACTTTATTGCCAATGATTTTCGCAATGCTGCCAAAGCCGGAGCGGACGTCGTCAGCGGGTCACAATCGCATTATGGCATGGGTTTTCAATTCGTGGGCAATAGTCTGGTCCATTATGGGCTGGGAAACTTCCTATTCGATATGATGACCTATGAAGGTGTGGGAGATAATATTCGCCGCGAGTTTTATGACAAACACATCATTTATGATGGAAAATATATCAATACTGAACTTTACACCGCCTGGTTGGTGGATTGGTCTCAACCCACCCCGATGGACGACAAACAAAGAACCTCATTTTTAACAGACGTTTTCAACGCAAGTATATGGAGTGAAAAGCCATGAGAGTGATCGATATTTCAGTAACCATTACGCCCGGCATGCCAGTCTGGCCCGGGGATGATACGGTGGAACTGCACCGTCGTACAAAAATTGAGGAGGGGGCGCACGCTAATGTCTCTTTCTTCGCGGCCAGTGCGCATACCGGCACGCATGTAGATGCGCCATTTCACTTTTTGTCCGATGGCAATACGGTGGAAAATCTGCCTCTGGATGCCCTGGTAGGCCCGGTACAAGTCGTTCAGATCACCAGCACGACAGAAGTGATCACGGCTGCTGTCCTGGAACAATTGAAACTTGAGCCCGTGGTGGAACGCATCCTTTTCAAGACCAAAAACTCAGAATTATGGAAGAACCTGGATGCTCCCTTTAATACTACTTTCGTCGGAATTGACGAAAGCGGAGCCAAATACCTGGTAGACCACAAGATAAAGCTGGTGGGGATCGATTACCTCTCCATTGCTCCATATAAAAACAGCCGACCCACCCACGAGGTTTTACTTGGAGCCGGTGTGGTGGTCGTTGAAGGCCTTAATCTTGTAGATGTCAGTGCCGGGAAATATACGCTTTGCTGTTTACCGCTAAAGTTGAAAGGTGCTGATGGAGCTCCTGCTCGAGCTGTTTTGATCGAAAATTAGACCCTTCAACTATTACAATATCCGTGGAAAGGTCAGCAGATTGAATTCTGTTCGAACAGCCTTTCCACGGTTGTCGTTAATGGACTAACCAAGAGAGCAATGAGAAGGTCAGATGCCTTAAATAGGGCAACTACATTCAATCCCAGTGAAAGCACTCCATTCAAATAAACACGTTTTATGATAGGATTTATGAGTAATAGAACGAAATTTATTGAAGAGCGAGGGTTCCATGATAGATTTGCCTGATTCAGAAATTATTCCGCTTTCGTTGAAACACAATTTTTGGACCTGGTCTGCCCAGGCTCACGTATCACCGATTGCGATCAAAAAAGCCAAAGGTGTTTATTTTTGGGATGTAGATGGCAAGCGTTACCTGGATTTTAACTCCATGGTGATGTGCACCAATATCGGTCATGGGGATGAGCGGGTCATCGAAGCCATAGTGGACCAGGCCAGGGAATTGCCCTTTGCCGGGCCGGGCATGGCCACCAAACCACGGGCGTTATTGGGAAAAATACTGGATGAGATCACCCCAGATGGCTTGAGCAAGTTTCTCTATACATTAGGCGGTGCGGATGCGAATGAGAACGCTATCAAATTTGCAAGGGCGTACACAGGCAAATCGAAGATCCTGGCGCGGTATCGTTCGTATCATGGCGCATCTTACGGAGCCGTTGCCTTAACCGGCGATCCAAGGCGGACTGTCTGGGAACCAACGGTGATGCCCGGTGTGGTTCATTTTCTGGATCCTTACCGTTATCGTTCCACATTTCATCGGACCAATCAAAATATCAGCGAAGCGGAATTTACCCGCGATTATCTTAATCACCTCGAAGAAATTATCACCTACGAAGGGCCTGACACGATAGCCGGTATCTTGCTTGAGACGGTCACAGGGACGAATGGCATCATCATCCCACCAGATGGCTATCTACAGGGAGTTAGGGCGCTCTGCGACCGTTATGGGTTGGTCCTGATCGCGGATGAAGTGATGAGCGGATTCGGCCGTACAGGTAAATNNAAACCGGATATCATGACCATGGCCAAAGGGTTAACTTCTGGATATGCTCCTCTGGGAGCTGTCGCTTTAAGGCCTGTTATTGCATCTAAGTTTAATGAAAAGGTATATGAGGGCGGGCTGACCTATAATGGTCATCCCATTTCACTGGCGGCGGCAATTGCCACAATTCGGGTAATGCAAGAAGATCACCTGGTTGAGCAGGCCGAGAAGATGGGTGTTGTGCTCAGCAAATACCTGAAAGATCTGGCAGCGAAGCATCCATCAGTGGGTGAGGTAAGGTCGCTGGGTTTGTTTGGCATTATCGAGGTGGTAAGGAACCGCGAAACCAGGGAACCGATGGCTCAATTCGGTAAAACCAGCCCGGAGATGACCGAGATGAAAAAATTCTGTTCTGAAAAAGGACTTTTTGTTTACACTCACTGGCACACGATTTTGATTATTCCACCATTGATTATCACAGCCGATCAGCTAGCAGAGGGTTTTGCTATCCTTGACCAGGCTTTAGAGATCACTGATCGCAGCGTTACGAATGAATGAAAGGATTGTAGAAAATGGCAAAAGAGACACAACACGAAAAGATCATTATCTTAGGAGCCGGGCCGGCCGGGTTAGCAGCCGCTTTATATGCCGCCAGAGCAGATTTGAATCCACTGGTATTAACGGGTATGGAATTGGGTGGTCAGGTTTCATTGACCAACACGATTGAAAATTATCCCGGTTTTCCAGAGGGTATCAGCGGCTCACAGTTGGGTGAACTCTTTCAACACCAGGCTGAACGGTTTGGCGCCCGCTTTGAGTTCGATTCAGCCACCTCTGTCGACCTGCGGCAAAAACCATTCATTGTGAAGACTTACAGTAAAGAATATTCTGCAGACGCTTTGATATTGGCGACCGGTGCCAGCCCGGTGAAGTTGAATGTAGTCGGGGAAGAATTATTGACCGGGCGCGGTGTTTCTTATTGTGCTACTTGCGATGGTTGGTTCTTCAAGAATAAAGAGGTGGTTGTTGTGGGAGGCGGTGACAGCGCGCTGGAAGAAGGATTATTTTTAACTCGCTTTGTCAACAAGGTTCGCATCGTTCACCGCAGAGATGCTTTCAGAGCCGGTGCCGTATTGCAAAAACGTTTAGCAGACAATGAAAAAATCGAAGTGATCTTCGATTCTGTGGTGGATAAGATCAACGGAACGGATAAAGTAACCAGTGTTGATCTGCGTAACGTAAAAACGGATGCCGTCACAAATTTGGCTACAGATGGGATCTTTGTTTTTATTGGCCACTCGCCGAATACGAGCCTGTATAAAGATCAACTCAAGATGGACGAACGTGGTTTCTTGGTGATCGATGACAAGATGGAGACGAGCATCCCCGGTGTCTTCGCTGCCGGAGAA
>PMIV01000103.1:28102-31422 GCA_003158355.1 Anaerolineaceae bacterium | reverse complement strand
TGGTGAATGGTGACTTTTTAACCAACGATTTGCTTGATGCTTATGTCACCTACAAACGCAAAAACGAACTTGACCCGGTACGCATCCGTCCAGTTCCGTACGAATTTATTTTGTATTACGATATCTAAATCAATCCTTTTCTTCCTTTTTTATTTTTTTGTTACAGATGCCGGGAGTAATACTCTCGGCATCCGTATTTCGGCAGTGTTACAATTAATTTAAATGAGTAAGATTCATATGAGCAAAGCGAATCCTGATTCTTGCCTTTACGAGGCGCTGGCCAGTTTAAATAAAATTGGAGCCACCGTCAACCAGATTGGTCATGATGGAACGGCCAGTGTGGAAACTACCCTGTCTCTGATCGTGGAAAGCGCTATCAAGGTTGTCCCCAACGCTTCAGCAGTCATTTATATCTACGACATAGATCAAGAGAAATTTATCCTTGATTCAAGGGTCGCGGCTGGCAATAAGGATTTACCAGCAACAGGGGACGAACCGCGCGAAAACAGTCTGGGCAAACTGGCCATTGCACGCAAACAGCGGGTGCTTTCTTATGAAGAAAAAGAAGCAGCCGTCCATTCGGCACCGCAAAAAACGGATACCCAAACAGTGGGATATTTTCCACTGATTGTGTCTGGCCGGCCCGTTGGCGTTTTAAATGTATATCTACAGGAAGACCGTCAATTCAGTCCGCTTGAGTTGCTGATGCTCGAAAACTTTGTCAATCAGGCGGCGATGGCTATTTACCACGCGCATAATCTGAAGTGGATAGAGCGCAACCTCGTTCGCAAAGAAGAAGAATTAAAACGGCTACGTCGGGCAGGCTTATTAATTTCGTCCCGGCTTCGTCTTGAAGAAACCCTTGAATCAATCTTACAAATGGCTCGAGAAGTCACCGGAGCCCAATATGGAATCTTCCGGCTGATGGATGAAAGCGGAGAGACACTTAACACGCGTGCAGTCTCCGGGGAATATCTTGCCAGACCTCTGGTGGAAGCATTACCGATTAATTCGAAAAGTGTGATGGGCTGGGTAGCTCGTGAACGCCAGCCGGTCTGTATCTCTGACCTGCGCGAAGAACCCTGGTCGCAGATTTATTATCCGTTGGATGCGGCTCTGGAGATGCGCTCCGAATTGGCCGTCCCCCTGGTCGGCGCCAGCGGACGTTTGGAAGGGGTGCTGAACCTGGAGAGCCCGGTTGTTGGCGCTTTCAGCGAAGATGACAGTTACCTTTTACAGGCTCTGGCAACTCAGGCAGTGATTACCATTCAAGAAGTCCGACTTCTGGATGCATTAGAGGAAGTAACACATTTGCTGCTTACCCAACCCTGTCAAAAAGTGCTGGCGCATCTTTCTGAACTCGCCTGTGATCTGCTGGATGCAGCTTCAAGTTCAATCTGGACCTTGAGCGGAACCGATCTCATATTAGAGGTTGATAGCGGCGGCTACCAGCACGGAGAACACATCCCTGTGGCAAACAGTCTGGCCGGGTTGGCGATTAAAGATCGCATCCCTGTGGTCAGTGAAGATATCCGCGTCGATAAACGCTTCAACCGCAACGACCTGGCAATCGACCAAAATTGGTCCAGAGCATTGATTGTTCCACTTTTACCGGGGAATGGGGGGAAACCGTTGGGCGCCTTTGGAGTGTACAGCTCCAGCTCAGGGGCCGGTCATTTTGCCGAATCGGAATGGGATAAAAAGGTATTGATGTTTCTGGCTGATTATGCCGTTCTGGCTTTTCAAAGTGACGCCCATCAGGAAGCACTACGAGCGGCTCAGGAGCAGCGTTCGGTGGCTGAGACTTTCGCCGCTGTGGGAGATATCGCTTCAAATTTGCTGCACCATCTGAACAACAAGGTAGGCACCATCCCGGTGCGGATTCAGGGCATTCAAGATAAGTGTCAGGACGTGCTGACGGCCAACCCTTATCTGGCACACAACCTGGATGAGATCGAGCGCTGCGCCACTGAGGCGATGGAAAACGTGCGCGAAAATCTCTCTCACTTGCGTCCGATTCGTCTGGAACCTGTATTTGTGGCGGGGCGTGTCTCCGATGCCATCCGCTTTACCAAGCTGCCGCCGGGCATTACAGTCCATTTAGAGACTCTCGATCATTTACCCGTTGTCATGGCCGGAGAACAGACCATGACGCTGGTCTTTACAAACCTGCTGGAAAATGCGGCGGATGCCATGGACGGAAATGGTGTGATTACAATTGCTGGATCATTTGATGAGAAATGGGTGGATGTCAGTGTCAGTGACAACGGCCCGGGCATTGCACCCGATTTACATGAACATATCTTTGAATTAAATTATTCCGGAAGAGGCATCACCCGACCCAGCAAGCTCGGATTTGGTCTTTGGTGGGTAAAGACACTGATGACTCGTCTGGGAGGCAGTGTCAGCGTACAGAGTGATGGAATTCACGGCACGGCCTTTATATTGCGCTTACCCCGCGCTGAACAACCCGTAAATTCCGAGGTGAACGGATGACTCCACCGCTGATGCGCGCAATGGTTGTGGAAGACGATACTTCCTGGCAGCAAATTCTGAGCGAAATTCTCTCAGATTCCGGGCTGATCGTGGACGTGGCCAGCAACCTGGAAGATGCCCTTCGCATAATTAAAACGGAGCCGCATCGTCTGGCTCTGGTTGATCTTTCACTCGCGGGCAGCGATCATCACAATTACGATGGGCTGCGTATTTTGGAAGCCATCAAACGCGCGGACCCGGGCTGTCAGACAATTTTATTGACAGGCTATGCCACTGTGGAATTGGCCGTCAGTGTTTTGATGGAATATGGAGCCTATTCATTTTTACGCAAAGAGAGTTTTAATCGCGCCCAATTCCGCGAGCTGCTCAGCCATGAAATGGCTGTGGCTCCGCGGCAAGAAATTGCCCAAAGCGAAATTGAAACAACCAAATTGCCCGCAGATAAAGAAGAAGGCAAAAATGCTGTAGCAAAATACGGCAATGCACTGGTCGTCGAAGATGACGCGGGATGGCGCAGCATCCTTGCAGAACTTTTAGTGGATGCCGGACACGAGGTGCGTCTGTGCGCCAGCTATGGGGATGCTCTGGGAGTTTTGCGCCGGGAATCTTTTGTTCTGGCTGTTGTCGATCTTTCTTTGACAGGCGGCGTTTACTGGGAACAAAGTTCTACAGGGGAACCGCTTGAGGGGTTTAAATTGCTGGCGGATACAAAAGCAGCCGGCATTCCCACAATCGTTGTAAGCGGGGTAGCCTCCGTGGATGAAATCCAGCGGGCGTACACCGAACAATCCATCTTTGCCTACCTCGAAAAGCAGGCTTTTGAC
>PMIV01000103.1:0-28066 GCA_003158355.1 Anaerolineaceae bacterium | reverse complement strand
TGAAAAACTGGAAGTGCATACACGGGCGGCAGCGGCATCCAAATCGTTCGGCAATTAATCATCCGTTTTTCCCCATTTCGTTTTTTTTGGAATCAAAATACTCAAAATCAGAAAAAAGCTTGACAAAGGCTTATAGAATAATGTAAGATAAGACCACTATGATAATAAACCAATCCCTCCATTTGAACCACCATGCATACCCCCCTGGAAAAGGCCTGGAGGTTGGTTAAGCGTTCCTGAGTTCAAAAGGTATGAATTCGCGAATCCCCCCGGTCAAACGGGGGGATTTTTATTTTCCCACCAAGGATGGAAAGATGTATCTCCAAAATAATAATACGAATGTACGCATATCACTCCCTTCCAAAGGGCGCTTGGCCGAGAATGCCATGACTTTTATGGCTGATTGTGGATTGAGGGTTTACCAACCCAATCCGCGCCAGTACGAAGCCAGTATTCCCAGCTTGCCGGGGGTTACCGTGCTTTTTCAACGCCCAGCGGATATAGTGGGCAGCGTACGCGACGGCAGCGTGGACCTGGGCATCACCGGGATGGATGTGGTGGAAGAACGGCGCGGTGATAACGGCGATGTGATGGTGCTGCACGAGGCATTGGGGTTTGGTGAGTGTATGCTTTCTCTGGCTGTGCCGGAAGCCTGGGCAGACGTCTACAGCGCTGCTGATCTGGCCGCGAAGACAGCTAAGATGGAAAAAACCTTGCGTGTAGCGACAAAGTATCCGGTCCTGACCGAGCGCTTTTTGAAAAAATTGGGGATCACAGCAAACTTGATTCCGGCCGAAGGCACACTGGAAACCGCTCCAACCATCGGCTATGCCGATATGATCTGCGACATTGTCTCTTCGGGGCAGACCCTGCGGGATAACCGCCTGCGCCCGTTGAATGACGGCGTCATCATGCGTTCACAGGCAGCATTGATCGCCAACAGCCAGTCTCTGCGCCGCAGCGAACAAACGTTGGAAGTTGCCAAGACCCTTTTAGAGTTCTTTGAGGCTCATCTGCGGGCCAGTGGCGACCTGGCGATCTTCGCCAATATGCGCGGCGATTCCCCCGAGGCGATTGCAGCGCGAATATTTAACGAATGCAGCATCGCCGGTCTGCAGGGGCCGACCATCTCTCGCATTGTGGTCAAAGAAGACGCGCAAAACTGGTATGCGGTCAACATCATCGTAGCGCGAGAGATCATCTTGCGCACCATCCGCGAACTGCGCGCCATTGGCGGCAGCGGAGTGGTGGTGATGCCGATCACCTACATTTTTGACGAGGAACCGCTGCGTATCAAGACCATGATGCAGTCGCTGAAAGCCGATAATGAGAAAGAAGGCGCCTGATGAAATTGCCGGGACGTCTGCAGCAGATCACCCCTTACCAGCCGATCGAGCCTTTCGAGGTGGTATCACAGAAATTGGGCTACCCGATCGAAAAGATCGTAAAACTGGATGCCAACGAGAACCCCTATGGGCCGTCGCCGAAAGCCCGGCAGGCACTGGCAGAACTGGCTTACCCGCATATCTACCCGGACCCGGAAAGCCGGGCGTTGAGAAACGCACTGGCTGAATTCACAGGGGTGAGCGCGGAGCACTTGATCGCCGGCTCGGGAGCAGACGAATTGATCGATCTACTCCTGCGGGCCACTCTGGAGCCGAACGAACAGGTGATGATCTGCCCACCAACCTTTGGTATGTATCGCTTTGACGCGCTGATCAATAACGGCCAGGTGCTCGAAGTGGAGCGCGTCAATGGGTTTGAACTGGACGTGGAAGAAATCTGCCGTCTGGGCGAATTGAAGCAGGCCAAGATCCTGTTTTTGACCCGGCCAAATAACCCGGATGGCGGCATGACCGCGCGGGAAACCCTGGAACGGATACTGGCATTGCCGCTGCTGGTCGTCCTCGATGAAGCCTATATCGAGTTTTGCCAGGAAGGCGGAAAGCTGGGGGAACGCCAGAGTCTGATCCGCGAGGTGAAACAACGTGAGAATCTGGTGGTTCTGCGAACCTTTAGCAAGTGGGCCGGGCTGGCCGGCCTGCGGGTGGGGTACGGGGCTTTCCCGGGTTGGCTGGCCGAGGCGATCTGGCGCATCAAGCAGCCGTACAACGTCAACGTGGCCGGTACCCAGGCGGCTTTGGCATCTTTGAAAGACCTGGACTGCCTGAGTGAGAGGGTGGACTGGATCAAGGCGGAACGCGAACGCCTGACGGCTAAATTGGCGAAGATCCCGTTTTTAAAACCGTACCCTTCGCAATCTAACTTTATTTTGTGCCGGGTGAGCGGACGAGACGCGGCAGAGCTGAAGGCTGCTTTATCAGCCAGCGGAATTCTGGTACGCTATTACACTTCAGCCGGGCTGGCAGATTGCATCCGCATAAGTGTGGGGCGGCCGGAAGATAGTGAACGCTTACTGGCCGTATTGGAGGCGATGATATGAAGATCACATTCTTGTTGAACCCTGAAACGAACGTGTTGGATTGGCTGCAAGTTTTTGAGCCGCTGCTGCGATTGCGCCAATTCGGTGAAGTAGAGGCCGGGCAATTAGTGTGCGCAGCCTCCCAACCGCTGCCCCAGGCGATGCAGGCGGCTCTGTCTTTGTTGGACTTTCCCGTGCAGCCCATCAAATCGACCGATGAATTCGATATCCTGGTTGCTGCCGGGCAGCCCTCTGTTTCTGCGGGAATTGCCATTTCCAACAGCTACGCAAAGGGAGTTATACGGATCGTGGCCGCGGGTAACAAAGAGCCCGGATATGGTGAAAAGTATTCTGAAAATCGACCGGGAGAGAACCTGTGGCAGATTCTGGAACGCATCCAGCAAGGACTGGCGACAACCGGCTCAAAAGAACCGATGCTGTTGATTGGAGAAGGCGCGAGTTCGGCCAGAGCGATTGGGCTGGCACTGTGCGCGTTGCTGACCAATGAAGCTGCCTGCCAAAAAGTAGCTGAAGCGCTCGGGGTTGTATTGCCCGAAAAGGCTACAGTGCCAGGTGAACGAACGGCTGTGGTCAGACGGGAAACTGCCGAAACCCGGGTACAGGTGCAGGTGAATGTGGATGGCAGCGGCAAACACACTATCCAAACAGGTCTGCCCTTCCTCAATCACATGCTCACCCAGGTGGCAGTGCATGGACTGTTCGATCTGGAAATTCAGGCGGTTGGCGACCTGGAAGTGGATGCCCACCACACCGTGGAAGATGTCGCTCTGACGTTGGGCAAAACCTTTGACCAAGCGCTGGGGGAACGCAGGGGATTGGTACGCATGGCCAGCAGTAGTGTGCCCATGGACGAAAGTCTGGCAATGGTAAGCCTGGATCTTTCAGGTCGGCCTTATACAGTGTTTGAAGTGGAGTGGTATGCCACCGAGGTAGGCGGCATAAGCACAACCTTGATCAAACACTTCTTTGAATCCTTCGCCATTCAGGCCCGCTGTAATTTACATATCCGGCTACTGAGCGGAGGTGACGATCATCACCGGGCCGAGGCAATTTTCAAAGCCTTCGGACGGGCGCTGGATGCGGCCACTCGCATTGATCCGCGCCGCCTCGGAGATTTACCCTCCAGTAAAGGAGTTCTTTAAATGAGCAAACAGGTGTTGCTTGTGGATGCCGGGACCGGCAATCTCCGTTCGGTGCAACACGTCTTGCTGGCACTGGGCGCCCGGGTCACCCGCTGCAGCCGCGCGGAAGAACTCGTGTCCGGTGGGCACTTGCTGCTGCCGGGGGTGGGCGCTTTTGGTAAATTCATGGCCGGATTGAAGGCAAGAGATTTAGACAAAGCCATTCTGGAGTTCTATCAACGCGGTGACCCAATTTTGGGAATCTGCGTGGGGATGCAGGCCTTGTTCGATGTGGGCAGAGAAATGGGCGAAACCCTCGGTCTGGGTCTGCTTGAGGGTGAAGTGATCTGTTTTGGCGCGGAAAGAGGCGTAAAAGTACCTCACACCGGTTGGAATCAAATTATCAGTGTGCAGCCAACCCCTTTGTTGAAAAGTTGCAGTACCGGGGAATACGCCTACTTCAATCATTCCTATTACTGTAATGCAGCCACGCAGACGGATGTGGTTGGCGAGACCGATTATGGCGGGCGTTTTGCCTGCATGGTGCAGCGCGACAATTTATTCGGTGTGCAGTTTCACCCGGAAAAAAGTCAACGCTTTGGCCTGGCTTTGCTGAACAATTTTTTAAACCTGGATTAAGGAGACCGGATGAGAGAGAACTTTATCATTTACCCGGCCATCGATCTGCGCGGGGGCCAGGTCGTACGTTTGAGCGAAGGCGATCCGAACCGGCAAACAGTCTACAGCCTCGAACCGGTCGAACAGGCGCGCAAGTTCATCGAGGCCGGTGCTGGCTGGCTGCATGTGGTCAACCTGGACGGTGCGTTTGGGGAGGCCGATGCGGCAAATGCAAAAGCGGTCTCAGCTATTTTAAGAACGGCTGCGCGAGATAACGTCCTGGTGCAGTTTGGCGGCGGCTTACGCAGCCTGGCGGATATCGAACAGGCGTTTGATCTGGGGGTGCAGCGTGTGGTGCTGGGTACGGTGATCAGCGAAGCGCCATCCGTTTTTGAGACAGCACTGCAGCGTTGGGGAGCCGACCGGGTGGCTGCCGGGCTGGACGCGCGCGAGGGGCTGCTTCAGATACGCGGTTGGAAGGGATCAACCAAATTACGCGCAGTGGATGTGGCCATTGAGCTGCGTCAAAAAGGTCTCAGACACTTAATTTACACTGATATTTCCAGAGACGGCCTGCAGGGTGGAGTGAATGTGGCGGCCACAAAGGCACTGGCCGACGCCAGCGGTTTACAGGTGATTGCTTCGGGCGGGGTGGCCAGCCTGGAGGATATCGAACAGGTACAGGCTGCCGGGTTGGCCGGGGTGATCTTGGGGCGGGCCTTGTATGAGGGAACGGTCGGGCTTGCCTCACTCTACCAACGAAAAGAATCCAAACAAGGAAAGGAAAAAGAAAACTGATGTTGGCAAAACGTATTATTCCATGTCTGGATATCCGCGACGGCAGAGTGGTTAAAGGAATTCATTTTCTCGATCTGCGCGACGCCGGCGACCCGGTGGAGCAGGCGCGCCTCTATGATGAAAACGGAGCAGATGAGCTGGTCTTCTTGGATATTTCTGCTACCGTGGAGGGCAGGCAAACCGTGGCAGATGTGGTCAGCCGGGTAGCAGACCAGGTCTATATGCCGTTGACGGTGGGCGGGGGCATCAGTCAGTTGGAGGATATGCGCCGGCTGTTATTGGCCGGGGCGGATAAGATCAGTCTCAATTCGGCGTCGGTTCGCCAGCCCAATCTTCTCAGCCGCGGGGCGGATGCGTTCGGCAGCCAGTGTATTGTGCTGGCAATCGATGCCCGGCGAGCGGCTGCTGCGGATGTGTCAGCGCCGCGCTGGGAAGTGTTTGTCGACGGCGGAAGAACTCCGACTGGGTTGGATGCTTTGGAGTGGGCACGTGAAGGTGTGCGCCTGGGGGCGGGGGAACTGCTGGTTACCAGCATGGACCGCGACGGCACGCTGGCGGGCTATGATCTGGAACTGAACCGTGCCATTGCTGCAGCCGTGAATGTGCCTCTGATAGCTTCCGGCGGTGCGGGCAAAATGGAAGATTTTGCAGACGCGCTGCGCAACGGGGCCGATGCCGCACTGGCGGCTTCGCTTTTCCATGACGGTAAACTGCTCATCCCGGATCTCAAAAAATATCTGGCGGCCCAGGGCCTGCCCGTGCGCCAGGCGAGGTGACCCATGAAAAAAGAATTGAAGCCGCGCTATAATGCTCAGGGACTGGTACCGGTCATTGTGCAGGATGTAGAGAGCAAATATGTGCTCATGTTGGCCTGGATGAATGAGGAAGCATTTCACCTGACGCTGAAAACTGGCCTGGTACATTTCTGGTCGCGCAGCCGTCAGGAATTGTGGCTCAAAGGGGCCACCTCAGGAAATTATTTGCATTTGGTGGAGATGAGTATCGATTGTGATGAAGATACTTTGCTGGTATTGGTGCACGCTGATGGTCCGGCCTGCCATACCGGAGAGACGAGCTGTTTTTTCAGGAATGTACCCTTTGAACCCTCGCCGGCGAAATCAAATTAATTCTTGGAATAATTATTGAGTGGAGATGTCATGCTAGATGAACTGTATCAAACAATTGTAACGAGATTGAACACCAAACAGGCCGGTTCGTATACGGTAAAGCTGGCCGAAATGGGTGAAGATGAGATCGTAAAAAAGGTGGGAGAAGAGGCAATTGAAGTGATCCTGGCTGCCAAGGCGCAAGGTGACGCGCGTCTGGTGGAAGAAGTGGCTGATTTGACTTATCATGTGCTGGTGCTGCTGGCGGTACGAGGGTTGACCCCGGCGGATGTTGCCAAGGAATTGGAGCGCCGCAAAAAGTGAAGCAGTTGAAACCGATCTTTTTGCTTGATCTGGATCACGTGCTGGTGCAGCCGCATGGATATCGAGAGGGTATTCGAGCCACGCTGGCCTATTTCACTCAACAAATGGGTCTGGGTGAAATTTGGCCGGGGGAAGAGGTATTGGTTCAATTTGAAGCTATCGGCATGACTAGTGAGTTTGATATGATCGCAATTTTACTGGCGAACTTGATGGAAACACTGGCAGAGCAGCACACGGAACTGATTTTACCGGATGGGCTGGAAGACGCGATAAAATTCGTCCAAAACAACAGCTATACCGATCCCCTTCAAAATTTAATTCCTTTGATCACACAGTTAGGGGCAAAGTTCACGCCGGGGAAGGAATATGCTCATTTGGCATTGGAGTTGAGCCAGAAAGAGGCCCTGGAACCGCTTTTTCCTCTTCTGGCCGGGACTGAACTGCTACAACAGATATTGGGTGAGGTCCGTTCGATCACCTACTCGCTCAGTACCAGGGTGTTCCAGAATTTAATTCTGGGTGGAGATCGTTATGAAGCCATATATGGGCTGCCAAGATATTTTGATGGCGACGCTTATCTAACGTTATACGACAGCGCGCTATTGGATAAAAAATACCGTGCGCTGCTGGTGGATCTCTGGCAGAGCGGAAAAGTGGGTACGGTTATTTTTACCGCGCGTCCATCCGTGCCGGAATTTACCCACTCAGCAGCATTGTACTATTCGGCGGAGTCTGAGTTAGCGCTGGAATTACTCGGCTTAACCGATTTGCCGCTGATGGGCGGGGGTCAGATGAGTTGGCTGGCCGAAAAATTGGGCTTTCCGAATTATAAAGTGTTGAAACCCTCACCGGCACAGGCACTGGCAGCGATCGGTGTGGCCAACGGCACAGACGTTCGGACGGCTCTCACCGCGGCAAGTGAGTTGGTCTTTCAGGGGCGCACGGAAGGTTTTTCCGGGCTGCCGCCGCTTTCGATCCACGTGTTTGAAGATTCAGGCAGGAACGTGAAGTCGGTAGTTGAAGCTGGCCGGCTGCTTAATACAATGGGGATCGAAACCAGGGTGTCCGCCTGGGGGATCGCGGATATCCCTGCCAAAAAAGAGGCTCTGCAATCTGCCGGGGCCAGCGTAGCAGCGAATATCCAGATAGCACTGGAAGCAGCCCTGCAACAGGAAGATTTATTGCGGTGACGCAAGAAGTGTATCAAGACAGTAAATCCTGCAGATATAAAAGACAAATTAAAAAAAGCTGTTATTCATCGCGGATAACAGCTTTTTAAGTTAGTTGTAGATTCTCTTATTGTGCAAGAAATTCGACCGTGACGCTCATACCGGGTAAGGCGCCATCAGGCAAAGTATCCAATTGGATAAAGGTTTTGTAGACCACATCGCCTCCCAGAGTGTCTGCCTGGGGAGAGATGGCTGTGACTTTGCCTTTGGTCGTTTGGTTGAGCGGTTTGATGGTCACCGCAACTTCTTGCCCTACCTTAACATTTGCCACGTCGCGTTCGCTCAGATCGGTAGTCTCGACGTGCAGATGCAGGGGATCGATCACGGTTATTCCGGTCTTTCCCGCTGGCATGAAGGTTCCAACTGATAGATCAATCTCCGCGACTGTGCCATCAAAGGGGGCAATCAACTGCGAGTTTTTCAGGTTCACCTGGGCGAGATCGGCGTTCAAACGCGCCTGGGTCAGTTGGGCAGAGCTGGTTCCCGTGGGGGTCTGGGGCAGCTCGCCGCCGTTCAGAGCTGTCAGCAGAGCTTCGTCATCGGCCAGTTTGGCTTTTGCCACATCAACCGCGGCTTTATACTTGGCCATTTGCAATGGGTCGACGATTGAGTAAAGGTTGATCCGGTTCTGGATGTCCTTGATCCTTTGTTGGACGGCGTAGATCTTCTGATAGGCAATGGCTTTGTCTTTTTGGTTGTCAGGTGCCTCGTCGTATTTATTGTAGTTATCCTGGGCGTCCTTAAGATCGCTTTTGGCAACGATCATATCAGCGTTGGCTTTACTCATTTGGTCCTGGCTTTGTTTTTGCAAATCCAGCCACCAGTAATACGTTCCCTGGGCACTATCCAGATCGGCTTTGTCGTCAGCAACGGTCTTTTGCGCATTACTGACGGCCAGGGGCGAGGTCAACACGGCCGCTGCCAGATTGGCCTGGTCCAGTTGGATCTGCAGAGCGCTGCTATCCAAGGCGGCCAGCAAATCCCCTGTTTTGACCGATTGACCGACGCTAACGTTCAAGGTTTTCACATTGCTGCTGCTTAAAAAAGCCAGTTCGCTTTGGTGATCCGAGACGAGAACTCCCGACGCGGCAGCGCTGGAACTGCTGCTCGGAGTGGGTGTGCCCTGATTCAATGCTGAGGTGTTGTCTTGCAGCATCACAGTTGGCAGTTGTGTAGGGGTTGCTTTGACGCCGCATGCAGAGAGCAGCATCATTGCGGCTGCGAGGGTAAACCAAATTTTAAATTTCATACCCCACCTATTTTTTCTCTTTCTTCTCTTTCTTTTCTTTATCGTTATCCTGTTCAACGATCAAGCCGTCGCGCAAGGTGATGGTTCGTTTGGCATATTTGAACACGCGCGGATCGTGGGTGGCAAATACAAAGGTCACACCGGTTTTCTTGTTCAGATCAGACATGATTTCCATGACCTGCTGCCCGTTGGCGGTGTCCAGGTTGGCGGTAGGTTCATCCGCCAGAATGAGAGATGGGTTGGTTGCCAAAGCACGGGCGATGGCAACGCGCTGCTGCTGTCCGCCGCTCATTTGGTCGGGGCGGTGATTGGCGTGGTCCACCAGGTCGACGGCTTTCAGCAGGGAGTTGACCCTTTCTTTGCGCTCTGCCGGCGCCGTCCCACGCAATAACAGCGGTAGTTCGATATTCTCGTAGGCGGACAGGGTGGGAATGAGGGCGAAGAACTGAAAGACGNNAGGCAGCCGAGTAATTGCAGCAAAGTGGTTTTCCCTGAACCTGAAGGTCCGACTAAAGCGGTAAATTCGCCGCTCTTGATGGTCAAATTGATTCCCCTCAACGCCCTGGTTTCGGTCTCACCGATTTTATAGGTTCTTACCGCGTTCTCTACTCTTGCAACTTCCATTTTGATCTCCTTCCTATTTTCCGTGCAGGGCATCGACGGGCTCGAGATGAGCCGCTAAAAAGGCCGGATAGAGCGACGCCAACATGGTAACGATAAATGCAATGATGGTGAGGTAAACCACATCACCACCGGAATAAGCAGCATACAGACTGTCACCCAGCAGCAGACCATTCTTGACCCCGAAATTTCCAAAGCCAATGCCGATTTTTTCGAAATACAGGCAGATCAGGCGGCCGAGGATGATGCCGAAAAGAATTCCGCCTATGGCCATAATGGTGGCTTCAGTCATGAACAACGACATGATGTCGCGGCTCTTCCAGCCAAGTGCGCTCAGGATACCGATTTCACGGGTGCGCTCGAAGACCGACATGATCAATGTATTGACAATCACTGTCGCAGTGATGATGAGCACGATCAGGTAAATGATAATCATGAAGCTATTCGACAGTGCTTCAGTATCGAGTAATAACTGATTCATATCTTTCCAGGTTTTCACCTGATAGCCGGCCCCTTTAATGGCTGCGGCAAAGACATCTGACTGATCGCGGTTTTTCAGCAGAAAGAAAATGATGCTGGAGTGGTCCTGTGTCGAAGTGATCGTCTGCGCCTTTGCCAGCGGCATTAAGATGGTGCTTTCATCATAAGATGGCGTGTGGGTGGAGTACAACCCGCGGATGGCAAAGTCTTGCTGTACCACGTCGCCATTGGAGGTATTGACCAGCAGTTTGATCGAATCTCCAACCTTGAGTTTGAGCTTGTCGGCGATCAATTGGCTGATGACGACTCCGTTGGCATCCTCCGCGCTGATAAAAGTCCCTGCAATCAACCCTTTGACGAAGGGGTCATTTGCTTTCGCGGCCGGGTCGATGCCCAGCAATTGCACACCGACCGAATTGTTTCCCGACGAAACGATGGCGCTGGCAAGCAAACGAGGGGTGGCATCGGCTATCAGCTCTTTGATCTGCGGGACAGCTTCGATGGTAGAGATGATCTTTTGTGGATCTGCTATCATGTCTGCCCACTTCAGGCTGCTTTTTGAGTCCACATAGTTGGCAGAGCGGATTTGGACATCTCCGCTGATCAGGTTGATCGACTTGTCGATAGCGCCTTGCATTTCGCCGCGGATCACAGCAGCGATCAAGATGAGTAATGCCAGGCCGATCGAGATGGCCAACGCCGACAGGATCGAACGACGGCGGTTCCGATTCAAATTACGAAAAGCGAGTTTTATTTGTTGTAGCATGGCATCATCTCTCTATACATAATGTAGCGCTTCAGAGGGTTCTTGCCGCGATGCCTCTCGGGCAGGGATCAGCGAAGCGAGGATGGTGATGATGACTACCGGTACGCCGCGGGTGATTATTGAGGTCAACGCCAGACTGTTATAGATTCGGCCGCTGATCAGCGCCATGTAATCGGTCATGCCAGAGAACTGCGAAAGGTCAAAACCAACCACGCTGAAGATGGCATTCAAACCGATGCCCAGGGCTTCGCCCACGAGAGCTCCCAGCAAGCCAAGCATGATCCCTTCGCAGATGAAGAGCATCATGATCTGGCGCGGTTTCATGCCCATAGCTCCCAAAAGGCCAATTTCACGGGTACGTTCATACACAGCCATCAAAAGCAGATTGAGCACACCGATGCCGGCGATCAGCAGGATGATGATGCTGAAGATCTGCATCGTGTTGTTTTTGGTTTGGAGCGCGGTTTGAAGTTCAGGGAAAGCCTGTGCCCAGGTTTGTGTTTCGTCTTCACCAAGAACGGGTTGAAGCGCGCTTGTCACCTGTGCTTCTTGTCCGATCTGCTTGAGAGTGATCATAATCTCGGTAGCTTGCCCGGGCAGACCATATAGGGTTTGGGCTTCGCCCAGTGAAATGTAGACTGATTTTTGCTCGATGGAAGGAACATTGAGGTCGTAAATTCCGATCACCGTCATGGTGCGCTGCCGCATCTGGTCGTGAAGCGAACTTCCGACCAGGGTGAAGCGGTCGTTGACCTTGAGGTTCATCATCGTGGCCAGACCCTTGCCGATGAGTACTGCATCCTCATCTGAGCTGGTCAGATAGCGACCCTCCGTGATGTGCTTGGCGATGGGGTTGACTTTTTGTTCGGTCTCAGGCTCGATGCCGACGATCCCGACTGCGAAGGCACCTTCTGTGTTGGTTGCCATACCGCCAGTATTGATGCGGCGTGAGGCGGAAACCACATTAGGGAGCTTCATTGCAGCAGTGATTACCTGCTGGTCATTCGGCAGCGCAAGCAGCGGATAGCTTTCCGTGCTTTCGGTGTACCCGGCTGCGTGGATGCGAATGTTGCCGCCCAGGACCTTGATGGCATTTCCATAGATCGCATCTTGAAAACCTGCGATCATACCATCATAAAAAACCATCATCATGATTCCCAGACCGAGGGCTGAGATCACGATGATGGTACGGCGGCGGTGCCGCCAAATGTTACGCCAGGCCATTTTTAAATAGAACCCCATACTCAACCTCGTTTTCCGATAATAAATTGCAGTATAACTTAAATCGACACGACTTCCTATCCTATTAATTAGGTCGACATCAAGGTCACATCAATGGATTCTGGCAATCGCCGTTGAATAAATTTTACCAATCTATTCAAGAGGAATGATGATTATGGGTGAATTTTCTTAACTTTTTTTACAAATTTCTCCATTTCATATCATTTTACGCCATCTATTCCTGAATTCAAACATTTAAAATGATTATTTTGCTTTGCTCAATACATAATCCACCATTTTTTGTGGAATGTTCACCCCGGTGGTCTGAATGCTGTTGCGGAATTCCATGGTATGGTTGACCTCGTTCACGAGTAAACCGTCGGGTGATTCGAAAACGTCAACAGCCAGCAGACCNNTCCGCCGCGAGCGGTATTGGTGATCCAGTTCTCAGAGGTGCGGTAGATTGCGCAGATCGGTTCTTCGCCGATGCAAAAGGCGCGAATATCGCGTCCGGGTTTATCGATGTACTCCTGAATATAAAAGATCTGGTGGCTCACGCCGCCTAAAAGGGCTTTGTGTTCGATAAAGGCCTGGGCGGTTGCCTGATTATCGGCTTTTGCCAACAAGCGTCCCCATGAGCCAACCACCGGTTTCAACACGCATGGGTAACCCATCTCATCCGTGGCTTTGAGGGCTGTTTCTTCTGAAAAGGCCATCAGCACCCGGGGACTGGGTATCTTGTTGTTGACCAGAAGCTGGCTGGTGACATATTTATCGCCGCAGCGAGCGGCTACTTCGGAGGTATTTACCACCGGTATACCCTGAGCCTCAAAAATTCGGGAAACATACAGACCGCGATAATAAGAAATTGATCGCTCAAATAGAACATCTACCTCGGCAGATTTTTTCTCGATATCAAAATAAGTGACATCATCATTAACCAGCACAACCTCAACATCCGGGCGGCTGTGCAGTTCTTCGAGAAGCAATTTTTCCTCAGTACGCATACGGGTGTATAAAAAGCCAACTTTGATCATGTTCAATATTCCTTTCTGCCAGAATCTTCTGAATCTATTTTCAGGTGGATTATATATTTTCAGAGTTTATTGATGATACTTTCAGTGACCTGCTCTGTGCTCAAGTTTCCACCCAGGTCTTCGGTCACTTGGCCGAGGCGGATCGTTTCCATCACAGCCTGGCGCAAACGGTTTGCCTGTTCAAATTCATCCAGGTATTCCAACATCAGTACAGCCGAAAGAAGGGTCGCGATGGGGTTGGCTTTATGCAGACCTGCCAATTTAGGCGCGCTGCCGTGAACCGGCTCGAAAACAGCTGCTTCGCTGCCAATATTGCCGGAATATGCAACACCCAGACCGCCCACAAGCATGGAGGCTTCATCACTCAGGATATCCCCAAACAGATTGGTAGTCACGATCACTTCGAATTGCCCCGGGTCGCGCACAAGCTCCATGGCGCAGGTATCCACCAGCATTTCTTCCATTTGAAGGTTTGGATATTGCGGGGCGATCTCCAGGGCTATGCGTCGAAAGAGGCCGCAGGTCTCGCGCAGTACGTTGGCTTTATGCACAACTGTCACTTTTTTATAACCGCTTGCCGCTGCCAGATCAAATGCCTTGCGAATGATCTTTTCTGAAGCTTTGCGGGTGATGATCATTTCGCTGATAGCCCGATTACCGTTGTCTTCGACCCGCTCGACGCCAGAATACAGATCTTCGGTGTTTTCACGTACCACGATCAAGTTAATTCCGGGGCGGGAAGCTGAATGTGGTAAGGATTGGCAGGGGCGCAGGTTGGCATAGAGATCGAGCGTCTGGCGAAGCCGGATGATGGGCGAGAAATAACCGGGGATGTTGGGTGGAGTGGTCACCGCCCCAAACAGGGTGGCATCAGCGGAGCGGATCTTGCTCAGCGTTTCTTCGGGCAGCGGAGAGCCCAGTTTTTGATAGGCGCCAAAGCCAATTTCACCCTGTTCAAAAGTCAGATCCAATTTCAACACCTGCAGCACCCTGGCAGCCTGCTTGATCACCTCGGGGCCGATTCCGTCGCCGGGTAAAAGACAGATTCGGTGGTTCGTCATAGCAATTCCTCGAGGTCGTGGGTTTTCAAGAAGTTGACGATCCCACCGGCCGCGGCAATTTTCAGCACAAAGTCGGGCAGGGGCTGAGCCTGGTAAGTCACATTACAGGTGCGGTTCATGATTTGCCCGGTAGCCAGGTTTACTTCCACATCGTCGCCTTCTTCGATCTCGGCAGCAGCCTGCGGACATTCGAGGATGGGCAGGCCAATATTGATGGCATTGCGGAAGAAGATGCGGGCGTAAGAAACCGCAATCACACAGGCCGCCCCGGAACCCTTAATGGCAACCGGAGCGTGTTCGCGTGAAGAGCCGCAGCCAAAATTATTCCCGGCCACGATCACATCCCCCGGTTGAACATTTTTGGCGAAATCCGGTTTGATCTCACAAAAAACATTTTTCGCCAACTCCTTCTCGTTAATGGTAAGGTTGTAGCGAGCCGGGATGATCTCATCCGTATTCAGGTTTTCACCAAATTTCCAGGCTTTTCCCATTACAATACCTCCTGATAATGTCGTGGATCAGCAATTTTGCCTTCGATGGCAGTCGCAGCCGCGGCCGCAGGGCTGCCCAGGTAGATTTCTGCGTCGGCGCTGCCCATGCGTCCAATAAAATTACGATTCATGGTGGTGAAGGCCCGTTCACCGGCGGCCAACAATCCGCCGTGGCGCCCGATGCAGGCTCCGCACCCGGTTACTCCGATCGTACAACCGGCTTCGATGAAGATGTCGATCAATCCGTTCTTGATGGCTTTCTGATAGATCAATGCGCTGGCAGGGGTGATGATGGTGCGGGTATATCGGCTGACCGTGCGGCCTTTGAGAATGCGGGCTGCGATCTCAAGATCTTCATAGCGCCCGTTGGTGCATGTGCCAATGAAAACCTCGTCGATGGCCAACCCTGCCACTTCACTTAACGGTTTCACATTATCTACGTCCGGGTGGCAGGCTACCTGCGGTTCGAGTTGATTAACATCGATCTCGATCTCACGGTGATAATGCGGATTTACCGGTCTGACCACTTTGAATGGCGGTGTAGCTTTGGTTTGATTTGCCAGAAAATCGAGAGTGGTGGCGTCCGGCACGATCAGGCCGCACTTGGCGCCAATCTCGGTCGAAATATTCGAGAAGATGATGCGGTCGTGAATGGGCAGGGTATCGATATAACTGCCGGTGAATTCAACGGATTGGTAAGTTGCCCCGTCCATCCCCATTTTACCGGCAATGGCAAGCATCACATCTTTGGCGTAAACTCCGGGTTTCGTTTGCCCTTCAATACGGATCAAAATTGTCTGAGGAGTGCGGAACCAAGATTTGCCGGTTACCCAGGCCACACCAATTTCTGTGGAGCCAAAACCGGTGGAAAAGGCACCCAACGCGCCGTAGGTATTGGAGTGTGAATCGCCGCCAATGATCACGGCCCCGGGGGTGACAAAGCCTTCCTCGATCATCACCTGGTGGCAGACTCCCTGACGAAAGAAGTGACTGATGCCCTGCTCTTTCATGAAATCTGTGATCATTTTTTGATTTTCGGCTGCCTGCACACTTGGAGCCGGGAAGGCATGGTCAAAATGGATCACGATCTTGTTTTTATCCATAATTGGTTTGCCAATTTCCCGAAAGGCTTTGATCGCCAGCGGGGTCGTGTTGTCGTGGCTCATGATGTAATCTACATCCAGTAGAACGATCTCGCCAGCTTCTACTTTGCGCCCGGCTTTCTGAGAAAATATTTCTTCGACAAGAGTACCCATGTCATGCCATCCCATTATCTGTATGTTTTTTCAATACCAGGTTTGTTTCTGTTGTTTTTATGCCCTGTATTGCGCGAATTTGTTCAATAAAGTTATTCAACTCTGCCGTATTGGCGACTTTACAATAGACACTGATGTCATAATCGCCGGTAATTTCAAACACACTGGTGATATTTTGCAGGTTTTTCAAGCGCCGTACAACCGCGCTCGTATACACATGCGATTCGACCGCAATATTGATCAGGGCATTGATCTCTTTTGGAATCACGTCAATATTACGCCCGGTCACTTTTTCGGCAATTTCAATGATATCTGCATCAAAGATCATGCGGTGATTGTCGCCAACGGCTTTGATCTCTTCGACGATTCCATCCAATTCTTCGGGGGTCACCGTAATATCATATTCCTGTAAGCGGCCCAGGACAGCTCGTTTGCCGGTGTATTTATCAATAACGATCTTGCGTTCGCGGCCAAGGATGGCCGGGTCGAAGCCTTCGTAGGTCTGCGGGTTTTTAATCACGCCGTCTGTATGCACGCCTGCTTTATGAGAAAAGGCATTTTGGCCTGTNNTCCAATCGGTATTTCGTCACATTTTCCAGATTGTGATAGGCAACGATCGTCTCGGCCAGGTCTGGTATGCCCGTCCTTTCACCCAATCCATTAATGGTGACGTGGATACAATCTGCTCCTCCCCGGATCCCTGCCATGGCGTTGGCTAAAGCCATCCCCAGGTCATTATGGCAGTGAATATCGATCTTGCAGGGAGCCAGTCGGCTGCGAAATTGGGAGATGCGTTCGAACATGATATGCGGCTGCAAAACGCCGGTTGTGTCCGCATAGCTGATGCGATCTGCCCCGGCCTCGATGGCGCGATTGCATACCTCTACCAGAAAGTCCATGTCGGTACGTGAGGCATCTTCAGGCGTGTAGCGCACTTTCAACCCTAGGCTGCGGGCATAACGGACATGCTCACAGATGAGCTCGATTGCCTCTGCCTGGGTTTTGTGCACTTTCGTGTCCAAATGGATCTTTGAGGTGGGGTAAAAAATTGCCACACGGTCAACTCCGCACTCTTTGGCCAGATCGATGCCAACTTTAGTTGCCATTGAATGGGCAATGATCTCGGCATTCAGATGCTGGGCGGCAATCTGTTTTACGGCAGCATAGATATTGACAGACACGCTGGGGTCACCCGCTTCGATCATATCGACGCCTACATAATCCAGCAAACGGGCAATCTCGACCTTTTCATCAATTTTGAAATTGATATAAGGTGTCTGTTCTCCTTCTCTAAGGGTACTATCTAGTAACTCGATCACGATAAATAAACTCCTGGTAAAAAATATTCTGCTGGGTTTAGAACAGCAGATCGAATATCCGCAAATTTAGATGCGTTGTATACATAAGAGTGTAAAATACGCCAAAACATGTCGGCTTGTATCACCGGTAAACACTGGAGGAAGATTATCTGCAATGAATATCGAAGCTACAGACGAAATTGAGCGGATCAGTGTGCGACCAGATGAATACTACCAAAGTTATTCATTTCTGTTTATTCTCCCCAATCTTCTGCTTCCATAGGAGCCAGTTCAAGCGTTGGTGGGTCCAGTTCAACCACCTCAAGGTCAACACCACAATCGGGGCAGACCATAATTTCATTTAGGACTGCACCGCTTAAATCAATTTCCGCATCACATTCCGGGCAAGTTGCTTTGTTATTTTGGCTCATCTATTCTTCTCCTTAGGTTTAGATATAAAACAAGCTCCCCGTTGTCGGGGAGCTTGTGGTTACTTCTGGTTTTTTTTAGATATTACTTAACCTTTACAAGACCGCCTTACATGGGGGTAGGGGAGTTGTATTGGCCTTGCTTAGTCCAAAAAGATACGACAAATAATTTATTCATAATGGATGCATTTATATCGAACTTTTGGTGATTTGTCAATAGAAAAATAATTTCTGTTAGCCCAAAGTACAAATGTCCCCTTCTACCAAAGTAGAAATGTCCTATTTCTGCTAAGTTAAAATGTCAAACATAAGTGCATCGAAGAAATTTGTAAGGCGAATAACAATAACTTTATCAATAGTAGAGAATGGATGGAAAAGTTAGAATGAAATGAATAACTTGTTAATTCAGTCGGGTTTATAAAGGATCATTCTGGATGTTGTTTTTTAGCAGTTTTAATCGCTTCTGCGATCGAATATGCAATATCGTTGTTTCCAGCAATTGAAAAAGAAGAAAATGTCATTTTTAATTGAACAGGGTTGATTATTGTGAGAGTGTTTTCTTCAGAAACCTCTTCCTGCAAGATCAAATCCTTCAAAGCAAAAGCGATTGATTTTCCATGGCCCACCGGACCAAGAAATGTATCGGCAACGATCTTTTCTCCAACAATTTCTCCCATGTCGATAATCCAGAATTTGGATTCGGATAATACGAGGAATCCAAGCCGGTGTGTTTTCCCTGTCATTTGAGATCCTAACCCGCCAAGGAACATTGAACCGACCATCTTACCGAACATAGCACTAACCGCAGCTTCCTTTGTGTCCCAAAAAGCGATTCCATATCCTTGTATTTTCTCGTTTTTGAGATGATATTCAATTTCTGATTCTATTATTGCTTTTGCTTCAGTTAATTTCCTTTTTGCCAGAAAATCAGGCCACAAAGGTTCACATTCTTCGCAGGTAATTGAATGAAGGCCTCTTACAAAAGGTAATGGACGACCACAAATCAGGCATTTTGCCATGTCATGTCTCGCATTTCATTTTTTAGGTTTTTGCTTCGTATCCAGCACATCGATATCTGGGTTTCGGATTCGGCAGAATTAATTTTTACTATCTGTGTTTCACATTGAAATATTTTTACCTTCATTTTTACCCAAAAAGGATGAAAATGATGACCAAACCTTCTCAAGTGTAACATTATTCTTATCTTGCCGTAGTGATACCGAGTTGTGTTTTTTGGATTGATCAGATTAGTTTTTTCCCTTTGCTTTGTCACCATTCCGTGATTGAATACCTCGCCATCTTTCACTAGAAAAAAAAGGATAAGGTAAACAATATTACTGAAGCGTAGGATGGAAACAACAAATGCTGCAAGAGGGACTTATATGCAATTTCTATTGTTATTCTTTCTCAGTTAACTTCTCGTAGTCTGCTGGGGTATCGATATCGAACAAGATCCGTTCATCTGACCAGGGCATAGCCTCTGGAGGATATTTTTTGAAGATACTGCGCGCACCGACATCTCCTTCGAGTTGGCAAAGTTCATCGAAAATCAAGCGGTCGAATATCACCGGGTTGGCGCGCTGTTCACCAATAAAAGGTGCCAGGATGACGGAATGGTTCTGTAAATAGGTTTTAACCAATTCCTTAATGAGATCAGCTGTCACAAAGGGTTGATCGCCAAGCAAAAATATCACTGCCTGGGTGGAAGCAGGCAGTGCCTGGATACCCGCGCGCACGGAAGTACTTTGTCCGGTCTGCCAATCTGGATTATGGGCTATTGAGACGGGCAGTTCTTTTACTATGTTGGTGATTTCTTGCGCTCCGGCCCCGGTGACAATGACTACCGGATCCAATAGAGCATCCAAAGCAGTTCGGACTGTCTTGTGAATGAGGGTTTCACCTTTCCAGGGGAGCAGCAGCTTGGGTTGACCCATGCGTGAGGCAGCTCCTGCGGCCAGGATAATACCGGCAATTTTTGGAAAGTTTTGTTCAGATTGAGTCATTTTGAATAATCCCCAAAAAAAGTATTTATATAAATCATAATTTATACCCTTAATCAAATAATTGAGGTGATACTCAGCTTGCCCAATAAAGTTGAGGTGAAGAGTGAATTCCGAATTTTTTGACCTTTGTTGGAAATCAGATAACGAGACCATTTTAAACCAGAATCTGCATAGGAAGGATAAATACCTAATAAGCAAAGGATTTTGATGCTTCGAGTAGGGGGGGGGCGGTTAGTCGCCGCTCCCTACTCGATTGTGTGAATTTGATGACAGCTATTTTGTTTTACTTTTGTAATGATCTTGCAGGCTTTGATAGTGCAGCTCTTTTTGCTGCAGAGCTTTAATGGCTGCCACCGCGGCAGCCGCGGCTGAAAGCGTGGTCAATAAGGGGATGTTCATGGCCACAGCAGCCGCGCGAATCTGCGCGCCGTCTGTATGCGTATGCGGTCCAAGAGGAGTATTAATGATCAGTTGTACTTCTCCATTTTGGATCAGATCAAGGGCATGGGGGGAACCATCGGAAATCTTGTTAATTTTCTTCACCGGCAATCCCACTTTTTCAAAAAAGGCAGCAGTGCCTGGTGTGGCAATCAAATCAAAACCTAGACGGTGGAGGTCGCGGGCCAATTTTAACCCGGAGCTTTTATCAAAATCATTGACGCTGATGAAGACTGTTCCACTTTCGGGCAGAGCAGTACCGGCGGCGATCTGCGATTTAGCGAAAGCATGGCCAAAATGCGCCGCATGCCCCATCACTTCACCGGTTGAATGCATTTCGGGTCCCAGCAGAATACTGGAACCGGGTAATTTTTTAAAGGGTAGCACAGCTTCTTTAATGAAGAACCCATCCACTCGCGGTTCTTGCGTTACCCCAACGTCCTCCAGCGTACGGCCTGCCATCAACTGGGCGGCTACATAAGCCAGGTTTAATCCGGTGGCTTTGCTGGCAAAGGGCACCGTGCGGGAAGCGCGTGGATTTACCTCAAGTACACATACTTCGTCGCCTTTGAGGGCAAATTGAACGTTAAGCAGTCCGCGCACACCCAGGGCAAGGCCCAGTTTCTCAGTATATTCGCGCATGATGCCCTGGTGATAGGTGCTGACCTTATAGGGCGGCAGCACGCAGGCAGCATCACCGGAATGGACACCGGCTTCTTCGATATGCTGCATGATGGCGCCAATGACCACCCGTTTTCCATCAGCCAGTGCGTCCACATCGATCTCGAATGCATCTTCCATGAATTTGTCGATCAGAATGGGTTGGCCGGGGGCAGCCTCGATGGCTTTGAGCATAAAACCTTCCAGGTCCGCCTCGTTTTCCACGATGGCCATAGCCCGTCCACCCAGTACAAAAGACGGCCTTACTAACACGGGATAACCGAGTTTGGCTGCCACCGTATAGGCTTCGGCAAGGGAGCGGGTGATGCCGTTTTCGGGTTGGGGAATTTCCAATTGCAAGAGCAGTTTGGCAAATTCCTCCCGGTCTTCCGAAAGTTTGATGGACTGGGGGGAAGTGCCCAGGATCTTGACACCGGCAGCTTCCAATCCCGCGGCCAGGTTAAGGGGAGTTTGTCCGCCAAACTGAACAATGACGCCGACAGGTTTTTCGCAGTCCACCACGTTCAATACGTGTTCCAGGGTCAGCGGTTCAAAATAGAGGCGATCCGCGGTGTCGTAATCGGTAGACACTGTTTCGGGATTGCAATTCAACATGATGGTTTCGAAACCCATTTTATGGAGTGCTGATGCAGCCTGACAGCAGCAATAATCNNCCGGGATTCATCGGCGGTTTCATAGGCGCTGTAAAGGTAGGGCGTCTGCGCTTCAAACTCCGCGGCGCAGGTATCCACCCGCAAAAATGTGGGGAGAATGCCGCTGGCTTTTCTTTTTTCACGGATCTGGCTTGCCGGGATTTTTACCAGACGGCCAATATGGGCGTCAGAGAAGCCCTTGCGTTTGGCAGAACGCAGCAGTGATGGAAAGGCATCACTCTGTGGTTCACTTTCTGCGATCTCCTTTTCCATCCTGACAATTTGCTGCATTTCCGCCAGAAACCAACGATCATAACCGCTTGTCTGGATGATTTCCTCAAGCGCTGTTCCCTGGCGAATGGAGCGGTACACCCGAAAGAGCCTGTCGGCGGTGGGGTTCTTGAGGTATGCTGTGTTTTCCAACCCTGAAGGGGACTGTTTTGTTGGACCGCTGCCGTCTAGGGCATCGGCACCGATTTCGAGGGATTGCACGGCTTTGTTGAGGGCTTCGGGGAAGGTTCTGCCCAGGGCCATCACTTCACCGACGGATTTCATCTGCGGGCCAAGGGTTGGATCAACGCCCGGGAACTTCTCAAAAGCCCAGCGCGGGATCTTGACCACAACATAATCCAGCGATGGTTCAAAGGAAGCCTTGGTCTGTTTGGTGATGTCGTTGGTGATTTCATCCAGCGTGTAGCCAACAGCTACCAAGGCTGCCAACTTGGCGATCGGAAACCCGGTTGCCTTGGAGGCCAATGCTGAGGAGCGGCTGACCCGGGGATTCATTTCAATGACTACAACCCTTCCTGTTTGTGGATGAACGGCGAACTGAACATTCGATCCGCCCGTTTCAACGCCTACCGCGCTCAATACTTTGTGGGCCAGGTCGCGTAGAACCTGATATTCACGATCGGTGAGGGTTTGGGCAGGAGCCACGGTGATGCTGTCGCCTGTATGGACGCCCATCGGGTCGATATTTTCGATGGTGCAAATGACCACAAAATTATCGGCTTTATCGCGCATTACTTCCAATTCGAATTCTTTCCAACCAGCCAGGCTTTCTTCCAACCAGGCTTGCCCGATAGGGGATTCTGAGATGGCATTGCGCACAGCTTCCGGCAGGTCAGCAGAGCTGTTGACCCATGAAGCGCCTGTTCCGCCTAAAGCGAATGAAGCGCGCACCAACAGGGGATAACCGATCTCGTCGACTAATGACCTGGCATCAGCTAAGGAATAAGCAGCTCCACCGCGCGGGATCGGAATACCGGCTTTTTGCATGGTCTCACGAAACGCTTGTCTGTCTTCAGCGGCCTTAATGGCAGGCAGGTTGGCCCCGATGAGCCGGACGCCGTATTTTTCAAGGACTCCGTTTTCGCTCAACGCCAACGCCATGTTTAACCCGGTTTGCCCGCCGATGACCGGCAGCATCGCGTCCGGTTTTTCCTGGATGATGATGGCTTCTAAAGTTTCGGGAGTGAGAGGTTCGATGTATGTGGCATCTGCGAGGTCAGGGTCGGTCATGATGGTAGCCGGGTTCGAGTTGACCAATACAATACGGTAACCTTCTTTGCGCAAAGCCTTGATGGCCTGAGTACCGGAATAGTCAAATTCGGCTGCCTGGCCAATGACGATGGCTCCCGACCCTGGGATGAGAATGGTGTGAATATCAGTTTGTTTGGGCATGGTTCCTCGCGTTATCGATCAGGGTAAAGAATTCGGCAAAAATATCGGCTCCGTCGTGCGGACCAGGCGCTGCCTCAGGGTGAAATTGAACGCTGAAAACAGGTTTGTTTTTCAAACGCATTCCTTCCAATGAGCCGTCGTTGAGGCTGCGGTAGGTGATCTCTACCTCGGCGGGGTTGAGATCTTCCGGGATCACGCAGTAGTTATGGTTCTGGGCAGTGATCAAAATTTTCCCGGTCGGCAGATATTGAACAGGATGGTTGCCGCCGTGGTGACCAAATTTCAGACGACAGGTGTCTGCATTCAGAGCGCGGCCGATCAACTGGTGACCAAGGCAAATTCCAAAGAGCGGCACACTGCTAGCCAGCAGTTCGCGTACGGTTTGCACCAAACCGGGTAACCCCGCAGGATCTCCGGGACCATTGGAGAGGAAGACGCCATCCGGATGTAGTGAAAGCACATCCTTCGCGGGAGTGTAGGCCGGGAAGACCTTGACCTGAGCGCCATAGCCCGCCAGGCGGCGGAGAATATTCCGTTTGACCCCGAAATCATAAACCGCGATGGCACAGTTTTTTGCATCTTCAATGGGTGGAACCCACGAACTGCCGGCGTCCCCTTGCCAGAGCCAGGGTTCCGCGCAGGTGACCTCCTCCACCATATCCATGCCGTCCAGGCCGGGCCAGTCTTGAACGCGCTGCAGCAATTCTTTGGCTGGGGTGCCCTTTGTGGAAAGGGCGGCTTTTTGGGTACCCCCATCGCGCAGCTTGCGGGTCAGCCAGCGCGTATCGACGCCGCTGATGCCGGGGACTCCGTGCATGGTCAGCCAATCCGAAAGGGTCATTGCCGCCCGCCAGTTGGAAACCTCCGGGCTAAGGCTGCTAATGACCACAGCCGATACTTGCGGCCGGCCTGATTCGTTATCCTCCAAATTGATGCCCACGTTGCCAATATGAGGGGTGGTGAAGAGGATGCCCTGTCCGCGGTACGATGGGTCAGTGATGATCTCTTGATAACCGGTCATGCTGGTGTTAAAAACCAGCTCGAAGACAGCGTCTGTTTCGGCTCCGAAGCCTTGACCTTCGATGATTGTTCCGTCCTGTAATACAAGAGTTGCTGCTTTCATAATAATGATTGCTCCTTTAGTAGGTAGATAAAAAGACAGTCCTTCGAGGAGAAGGACTGTCTTTAATTCATTGGATTTGCCAAATGGTTTCTGACAATTATACTATGCTCCAAAACCAAAAGCACCAGCCTTCTCGCGGAAAAAGGGGTCGGACGCTTCGGACTCGGAGGAGATCGTATTGTCTAGACATGTTGGCAATTATTTTATCATAAACAGTGCAAAAGTCAAATGAAAAAACCAAACATATCAATTCAAGGAACAATTATTTAATATCGTTAATATTTCTGAGTTAATTAAGTTGAAATAATTCATTCAAAGAGAAAACGAATTTTTTAAACACTGCATCAGTTCACTTTATAAATTGGGATCGTAAAGCCAATGAACTTTATTTCGAAACCGTTTCGGCAACCACATTATGGAATCGCAGTTCACAAACCCGATCGCCTTTAGCTATTGTTTTTTGTAGATCTATCCTGGCACCAAAAGTTTCAGCAATTCCCCTGTCACCGCACATGGCAATGTCGCAAAGCTTATCGAGGTCAGCATCGCTGCAATTTTGTTTCTGCCAGGCATTTACAAGCGGGCAATAATGAAAATCAATATTTAAAGCCTTGTTAGTGCTTTCGATGATTTCCATTTCGAAAACTTTTTGACCAACGGAACTAAAGAGTTGTTTTTTAAGGGTGGTTAAGCTCTTTGATTTTCCCTTGGCGAACAAATTATTACCCTGATAAATTCCACAGCGATTTATGGCTTTTCTGGCGATCGGTTCAAGGTTAATCCCTTCTTTGGCATCTTCTTCATATAAGAAATACAGCCATAAAGCTCTATGTTCAAATAGATCGCGAATCGCTTTAATTAAAGGGGATTTATTATTTGGGAGGTTAATTACATTTGAAATATGAATTCCTCGAAATTTAGGATAAAACAATAAGGTCATTCTAATACTGTTTTATCTTTCATACTTCAGGTTAAGATCTTTTTATTCACTTGTTAAGGTAGGAAAATCTTTAACCTTTGGGGTGATTTTGTGCCGCAGCCAATCACTATCGTACTCCTTGTGTGATTGGCTGCGTTTTTGTCTACAAATACAGATCCATGCATTTACCCGGACAAGGGAACGCATTGATCCATTTCATTTGGCTGTTAACTGAATTGGATCAAGCACGAAAGCCGGGTCCAAGATCGCTGTTCGCTGGGTCGTCTAAAGCATTTACAGAAGAAATCTCTTCGGCAATACCCAGATCCACCGGATCAATTGAATAAGATTTCGTTCAAGACTGATTCAAGATACTCCTGCCGCCCGCTGGCAACCTGGATATTTTCGTGTGCGAGCGCATAAGTGGATAGCTCGTCAAAATTGGTTGCACCGTCCACGATCTTTTTGCCAATGCCACTTTCATAACTCGCGTAGCGTTCATGCATGAATTTATCGATGCGTCCATCGCGGATCAGTTTGTCTGCCATTCGCAGGCCGAGCGCGAAGCTATCCATCCCTGCAATATACGCAAGCAGGATATCTTCAAATGTATTGCTCTGCCGTCGTGTCTTAGCGTCGAAATTCAGACCACCAGAGGTGAATCCACCCGCTTTGAGAACTTCGTACATACAAAGGGTTGTATCGTAAACATTTGTTGGAAATTGATCAGTGTCCCAACCGAGAAGCAAGTCTCCCTGATTCGCATCGATCGATCCAAAGGCATTATTCACTGCGGCAGTACGCAGCTCATGCTGGAATGTATGAGTGGCAAGTGTTGCGTGGTTTGCTTCGATGTTCAACTTGAATTCATTCTCAAGATCATACTTGCGAAGGAAATTCATGCAGGTGGCTGCATCGAAATCATACTGGTGTTTGGTAGGTTCCTTTGGTTTGGGCTCGATGTAGAATGCACCTTTGAACCCGATCTTGTGCTTATAATCCACCGCCAGGTGCATGAAACGTGCAAGGTTGTCAAGTTCGAGGCCCATATCGGTGTTTAGCAAGGTATCATAACCTTCTCTGCCGCCCCAGAAAACATAGCCTGACGCGCCGAGACGCTTTGCGGTATCGAGTCCCCATTTGACCTTGGCTGCTGCCAATGCAAATACGTCGGCGTTAGGGCTTGTGGCTGCACCGGCCATAAACTTTTTATCGCCGAAATTGTTTGCAGTATTCCAAAGCAATTTCTTGCCATGTTTCGTTTGAAGAGTTTCAAGGTATTCAACAATTTTATTTTGATTCTTAATGTTTTCTGCCAATGACTCACCCTGTGGGGCGATATCGGCATCATGAAAACAGTAATACTCGATTTGCAGTTTATTCATTAGTTCAAAGGCAAAATCTGCTTTGGCTATGTATCTTTCAACCCCGGCTTTGCCGAAGTTTTTATCCATTGTGTCTCCGCCAAACATATCTGTACCTGCAGCATCGATCGTATGCCAGTAGCTCATTGCAAACTTTAGCTGGTCGCTCATGGACTTACCTGCTATGATCTCGTCGGGGTTATAGAAGCGGAATGCAAAAGCGGAAGTCGATTTGGGATTGTATACAACCTTTGTAATATCCTTATAATTTTCCATTAGAATCATCCTTAATTTAAATTATTGATCATTATATATTTTATACTCAAATTACATTGGCGGGATTTCGGATTTGGTATCCGGGGCTAGATCGCAGCTGCGACAGATCTCTTCCGTGCATTTGAGATGGGTCGGTAAGGAAAAAAATCAGGTCTTTACCATAAAGGCCAGCGTCAAGAGTAGAATCCAGTACTAGGATACCATTTTGGTAGATTTTTATTCGATAATTGAAACTGATAAAACAATTTCTTGTATACCATCGATTGCCTCTCCGTCAATATATTCGAGCAGCCTCTAGGTCGCACGTTGACCTATTTCGTAGGCTGGTTGATCTGCCACAGTAAGAAAAGGATCTACCACGAATCGCAGAGGAAGATCGTCAAACCCAACTACCGACATTTCATCAGGTACACTCACTTGAGCATCACGGAGTGCTTTTAATGCCCCGATCGCGATGAAGTTGTTACTCGCAAACATTGCGGTAGGTCTCGGGGTCATTGAAAGTAATCTTTTAATCATCCGGTATCCGCTATCGACTGAATAATCCCCAGAGAATACCAATTGATCTTTTATTCCCAGGTCTGTTTCTTGTAAGGCAAGTCTATAACCTACCATAGGGTCTTCGGCAGAAGATATTCAAAATGGGCCTCGTAAAATTGCAATCCTGCTTTGACCTAATTCAAGTATAGTCTTACCAACTGATATGCCCCGTCTTTGGAATCGTAATGAACAACGTTTACATCCGTATTTGGTAAACTGCACTTCTAAAGCATAACATGAACATTTTGTTGGCGCAAGAACTCAATTAGATTCCCTTTGCTAGAAGCTGGAACTAACAAAATACAGTCAACTTGTTTCTGGATTAAGGTTTGTTAATAGATAGCTAATTTTGCTACTTCGCGAATCGTTGGCGTTTTTACGGTTATTCTTTCAAATCATTTATATAAAAAGTATACACTATTACACTATCTACTGCTTAAACTTTATTCCCATCCAATTTAACTCATTTATCACGCAAGGGTAAACTAAAATTTATTGATCCTTTACGGTAATATTTCAAAAACATAATTAAAAGGAAATTACTCATGTAGATGAAAAAGAACCTTTTAGTCTGTCATCGCGGAACAAAGTGACAAAGCGATCCCCAACACACTTCAATTGATTCACCGAGGAGCGTTTTTACGGCACGAGCCTATTGGTATCTATAAAACGGGGATTGTTACGGCTTGATTAAGGCTTACCCTGGAAATTTTTAGAGTCAGTACCAATGTTTAGTCTTTTACTACACCTCCTCGTGAGTAGATACTTTAAATTTGTATAGTTTTGAAATAATACATAACGAAATCGGTATATATGTGGTTGGCCTGCTGGTATAAATATCTTGGTCTATCTCTGGAGGA